>DATGHU010000008.1 GCA_035307765.1 bacterium
CGGGGAGTGCCGGATCGCCCGGGAGCTCCTCGCCGGCCCGCACGCCGTGGGGCGGGTGATCGCCCGCCCGTTTGTCGGCGCCCCCGGGCGGTTTGTCCGCACGGACCGCCGGAGGGATTTTTCGCTCGCGCCGCCCGCGCCGACGGTGCTGGACGGCCTGCGCGCCGCCGGCGTGCCGGTCGTGGCGGTCGGCAAGGTGTCGGATCTCTTCGCCGGCCGGGGAATCACCGACGCCGTCCACACCCACGACGACCGGGATGGGGTGGCGCAGACCCTCCGCGCCATGGATACGACCCCCGCCGGGTTGATCTTCACCAACCTGGTGGATCTCGACACCCTCTTCGGCCACCGCAACGATCCACGCGGGTACGGCGACGATCTCGAACGGATCGACGTGGAGATGGCTGCGGTGGCGGCGCGACTCGGCCCGAGCGATCTGTTGATCATCACCGCGGATCACGGCAACGACCCGACGAGCGCGAGCACGGATCACAGCCGGGAGTACGTGCCGCTTCTTCTTGCGGGTCCCGGGGTCCACCGCGGGGTGGACGTCGGAACCCGCCGAACCTTCGCGGACGTCGGGGCGACCGTGGCGGCCGCCCTGGACGGGATTCCCCCGGTGGTGGGGACGAGCATGCTGAGCGAGGTGCTGGCGCGGTGAAGGCGGGGACCCCGATCGCGGATGCGGTGGCGGCGATCCGGCGGAGGACGCCGCTCGCTCCCCCGCTTGGGGTGGTGTTCGGCAGCGGGTTGGGCGCTCTCGCCGAGCAGGCCGACGCGGAAGCGGTCCTGCCCTATGCGGAGATCCCCCACTTCCCGGTCCCGACCGCGGCGGGGCATCGGGGCTGCCTCATCCTCGGCCGGCTGGGCGGCCGGCCCTGCGCGCTGATGCAGGGGCGCGTGCATCTCTACGAAGGGTACACCGCCGCCGAGGTGGTACTGCCCGTGCGGGTCCTCGCGGCGCTCGGCGTCCGCACCCTGGTCGTGACCAACGCCGCGGGCGGGATCAACCCGGGCCTGCGGACGGGGGATCTGATGGTGATCACCGACCACATCAACTTCTTCGGGACGAATCCCTTGATCGGGCCGAACGATGAGACCATCGGCCCACGGTTTCCGGATCTCTCCCGCGCCTACGACCCCGCCCTCGTCGCCCTCGCCGCCGAGGTGGCCCGCGCGGCGGGGATGACGATCCACCGGGGAGTGTACATCGGGGTCAGCGGTCCATCGTACGAGACCCCCGCGGAATTGGCGATGATGGCCGGGTGGGGCGCCGACGCGGTCGGGATGTCCACCGTCCCGGAGGTCATCGCCGCCAGGCATGCCGGGATGCGGGTGCTGGGGCTCTCGGCGATCACCAACGCCGCCGCGGACGGGGACGCGGCCACGCACGAGGCCGTGCTCCGGGCCGCCCACGCCCTGGAGCCCCGGTTCGTTCGGCTGGTGCGGGGGATCATCGAGACGCTGCCGGCCTGAGATCCCGAGTGCGCGCCTACGAGCTGATCCAGAGGAAGCGGGACGGGGGCGAACTCTCCGAGGCGGAGATCCGCTGGCTGATCGGGGGGTTCGTCCGCGAGGAGATCCCCGACGCCCAGATGGCGGCATGGCTGATGGCCGTGTATTTTCGCGGGCTGAATGCCGCGGAGACCGCTTCGCTGACACTGGCGATGGTCGACAGCGGCAGGACGCTCGACCTGCGCCGCGTTCGCGGGCGGACCGTGGATAAGCACAGCACCGGAGGGGTGGGGGATAAGACCTCGCTGGTGGTGGTGCCGCTCGTGGCCAGCGCGGGGGTGCGGGTGGCGAAGCTCTCCGGCCGCGGCCTGGGGCATACCGGCGGCACGCTCGACAAGCTGGAGTCGATTCCGGGCTTCCGGATCCAGCTCTCGCCCGATGAGCTGATCGACCAGGTGAACCGGGTCGGCTGCGCGATCGTGAGCCAATCGCAGGACCTGGTGCCGGCCGACAAGCGGCTGTACGCGCTCCGCGACATCACGGCGACCGTGGGCAGCGTCCCGCTGATCGCCAGCAGCGTCATGAGCAAGAAGATCGCGGCCGGCAGCGAGGCGATCGTCCTCGACGTCAAGGCCGGCAGCGGCGCGTTCATGAAGACCCCGGAGGCCGCCCGGACTCTCGCCGCCGCCATGGTGGAGATCGGTCGGGCGGCCGGCCGGCGGACCGTGGCCGTGATCACCGCGATGGGTGAGCCGCTCGGCCGCGCGGTCGGCAACGCGCTCGAGGTCGACGAGGCCCTCCGGACGCTCCGGGGCGACGGCCCGCCCGATCTCCAAGATCTGTGCCTGGCCCTGGGGGCACACATGGTCGTACTCGCCGGCCTCGCCGCCGACCACGCCGCCGCCCGTGCCCTCCTTGCCGACCGGCTGCGTCGGGGAGACGCCGGGCGCACGTTTCGGGAGATGGTCGCCGCGCAGGGCGGCGATCCCGGGGTAGTGGATCACCCCGGTCGCCTGCCGTGGGCGCCGATCCAGCGGCCGGCCGCCGCGGAGGTTGAGGGCGTGGTGCTCGCCGTAGACGCGGAGGCGCTGGGGAGCGCGGCGATGATCCTCGGCGCCGGACGGGCGCGGGCGGAGGACCGCATCGACCCGGCGGCGGGTCTGGTGATCGAGCGCAAGATCGGCGAGGCGGTGCGCCGAGGGGAGCCGCTGGCGATGATCCACGGGGCAGCACCGGCGGCGGTGGAGGAGGCGATCCGGCGGGTGCGGGCCGCCTATACGATCGGAGCCGGGATGCCGGTCCGGCCCCCGCTGATCTATGGGGTCGTCTCGTAGCGGGAGAGCGCGGAGCGGTACGGCGGCGGCCCGCGCGCGGGCGCACGGCCCGGGGAGGTGGAGCGGATGTTCAAGCGGGTGGGAGTGATCGGGTGCGGGCTGATGGGCTCGGGCATCGCCGAGGTGTGCGCGCGAGCCGGGTGCCAGGTGGTGGTGCGTGAGGTCTCCGAGGATCTCCTCCGCCGGGGATTGGGCCGGATCGACTCATCGCTGGCCCGGGGGGTCGAGCGGGGGAAGCTCACCGATGCCGATCGCCAGGCCGCCCGAGGCCGCATTCGGGGGACTACGGCGCTCGGGGATCTCGGCGGATGCGAGATCCTGCTCGAGGCGATCATCGAGAAGATGTCGGACAAGATGGCCCTCTACGCGGAACTCGACGCGATCTGCCCCCCGGAGGCCCTTTTCGCGAGCAACACCAGCTCCTTGTCGATTACGGAGATGGCCTCGGTCACCAAGCGGCCCGAGCGCTTCCTGGGCCTTCACTTCTTTAACCCCGTGCCCGTGATGCGGCCGGTGGAGATGGTCCGAGGGTTGCTCACGGCGGAGGAAACGTTGGTGCGGTGCCGGGCCTTCTGCGAGGCTCTGGGGAAAACCGTCGTGGCCTGCAAGGACTACCCGGGGTTTATCGTCAACCTCCTGCTCGTGCCATACCTCCTCGATGCCGTCCGCGCCCTGGAATTGGGCGTCGCCAGCCGGGAGGACATCGACGAGGCCGTCCGCCTCGGCCTCAACCATCCGATGGGACCGCTGACGCTTCTGGACTTCGTGGGGATCGACACGACGTACTATATCGCCGAGGCGATGTTCGAGGAGTTCAAGGACGCCCGATACGCCGCCCCACCCTTGATGCGAAAGATGGTCGTCGCGGGATGCCACGGCCGGAAGAGCGGGAAGGGATTCTACGAGTATGCGAAGCCGTCGTAGGCCGGCCGGCGAGGGGCGGGGCCGTGCACAGATGCAGGCAGCGCTGCTCGGGCGCGGGGCCCCGCAGGAGGCGTTGTCCTGAGAGACGAAGACCCGGCTGAGGTGGTTCGGTGGAATTTGAACTGAACGAGGAGCATCGACTCCTCCAGGACACCGTCCGCGAGTGGGCGACCGTTCGGCTCGGGCCTCTCGCCGCCGAGATGGACCGGACCGGCCGGTATCCGCCGGAGCTCCTCCGCGAACTCGGAGCGCTGGGGCTGATGGGGGTGTTCATCCCCGAGCAGTACGGCGGGGGTGGAATGGACACCGTGTCCTACTGTATTGTGCTCGAGGAGATCGCCCGGGCGGAGGCGGCGCTCGCCGCGGTGCTGTCCGTGAACAACTCGCTGGACTGCTACCCGATCTTTGCGTTCGGGAACGAGCGGCAGAAGCGGACGTATCTCGCCGAGCTCGCCAGCGGCCGAAAGCTCGGGTGCTACTGTCTGACCGAGCCCGCGGCGGGGTCTGACGCCGCGTCGCTTCAGACCAGCGCCCGCGACGCGGGGGATCACTGGGTCCTCAACGGGACCAAGATTTTTGTCACGAACGGTGTGGAGGCCGATCTCCTCATCATCTACGCGCGGACCGAGCCCACCCCCGGCAGCGGGGGGATCAGCGCGTTCATCGCCGAGCGAGCCGATCCGGGGCTGTCGGTCGGCAAGGTGGAGCACAAGCTCGGTATCCGGGCGAGCAGCACCTGCGAGATCGTGCTGGAGGACTGCCGGCTGCCCAAGGACCGACTCCTCGGGGAGCGGGGCAAAGGGTTCCACGTCGCGTTGGCGACCCTCGACGGGGGGCGGATCGGGATCGCGGCACAGGCGCTCGGCATCGCGCGTGCGGCGATGGAGGACTCGGTCGCCTACGCCAAAGAGCGCAAGCAGTTTGGCCGTCCGATCGCGGCGTTCCAGGCGACCCAGTGGAAGATCGCGGACATGGCGACGCGCATTCAGGCGGGCCGATTGCTCGCCTACCGCGCGGCCTGGATTCGGGACCAGGGCCGGCGCCATACCCACGAGGCCGCCATGGCCAAGCTGTTTGCGTCCGAGACCGCGATGTGGGCGGCGACGCAGGCCGTGCAGATCTACGGCGGGTATGGGTATATACAAGATTACCCGGTGGAGCGCCACTTCCGGGACGCGAAGATCACCGAGATCTACGAGGGCACATCGGAGGTCCAGCGGTTGGTCATCGCCCGGCACCTGCTCGGCGCATCGGTACGCACGGGCGCGTCGTAACCGGAAGGAACGAGGGCCTCAGCCGAATGACGACACCGGCCGCCGAAGGAGGAGCACGCTGATGGAGATCGTCGTGTGCGTGAAGCACGTCCCGGACACCGAGGCGGCGATTCGGATCCGACCGGACGGTCACGGGATCGACGAGAGCGGCCTCCCATTCGTCATGAATTACTACGACGAGCACGGGGTGGAAGAGGCGCTGCGGATCAAGGAACGCCTCGGCGGCACCGTCACCCTGATCAGCGCGGGCCCCCCACGGGCCGCTCAAGCGCTGCGCGCGGGGCTGGCGATGGGTGCCGACGCGGCGATCCACCTCGAGGATGCCGCGCTGGAAGGGGCCGACCACGTCGGCGTGGCCAGAGCCCTCGCGGCCGCGATCGGCGCGCAGACATGCGACCTCGTCATCTGCGGTAAGCTGTCAACCGACGACAACGCGGCCGTCGTGGGGCCGGCGCTCGCGGAGTTCCTCGGTTTTCCCCAAGCGACGGCGGTCACGAAGCTCGAACTGGGCGAGGGCGCGGCAACCGCCCATCGTGAGGTGGAGGGGGCGATCGAGGTGCTGCGCGTGGCCCTGCCGGCGGTGATCAGCGTGGAGCGCAGCATCAACGAACCCCGGTATCCGTCGCTTCCCGGGATCATGAAGGCCAAGCGGACGCCCATCACCACCAAGACGCTGGGGGATTTGGGGCTGACGCTCGCCGAGGTCGGCGCGGCGGCGGCCCGCTCCGAGGTGCTGGGGTACGCGTCCCCCCCGAAGCGTCAGGCGGGGCGCGTGCTGGAGGGCGAGCCGGCCGAAGTGGTCCAAGAGCTGGTGCGCCTCCTCCGCGAAGAAGCCAAGGTCCTGTAGCCCGGGGTGCCAGGATGAGCCGCGACGTCTGGGTGCTTGCCGAGTACGCCGGTGATCGCCCGCGCAAGATCACCTACGAGCTCTTGGGGAAGGCCACCGAGCTCGCGCAGACGCTGGGCGGCCAGGTCGTCGCCGTGGTCCTGGGGGCTGGGATCCTGGACTCGGCGGGCAACCTCGGCGCGTACGGGGCGGACGTCGTTCGCGCCGCCGACGATCCGTTGCTCCGGGAGTACACGACGGATGCCTACGCCGCGGTGCTCGAACCCCTGCTGTCGGTGGAGCAACCCTTCCTCCTCTTGATCGGCAGCACCGCCGCGGGTCGCGATCTGGCTCCGCGGCTGGCCGCGCGGTGCGACGCCGGGATCATCACGGACTGCGGGACGATCGAGGTGGTTGACGAGCAGATTGAAGTGACCCGCCCGGTGATGACCCGGAAGGCGATCGCCCGGGTGGCGTTTCGGGGGGAAAGCCTCCGGATCGCGGTCGTGCTGCCCAACGTCTTCACGCCCCCGCAGACGGATGCCGCGCACCTGGCCGAAGTCCTCCCGGTCTCGGTCACGCTGGATCCGGCATCGATCCGCACTCAGGTGCTGGAGGTCAAGGCGATCGCGCGGGAGACGCTGCCGCTCACCGAGGCGGATATCATCGTGTCGGGCGGGCGGGGGCTCCGGGGTCCCGAGAATTTTGGACTCCTCCAGGCACTCGCGCGGGCCCTGGGGGCGGCGGTGGGCTCGAGCCGGCCGCCGGTCGACTCCGGGTGGGTCCCCCACGATTACGAGATCGGCCAGACGGGCAAAACCGTCAACCCACAACTATACATCGCCTGCGGGATTTCCGGGGCCCCGCAGCACTTGGCCGGCATGTCCGGAGCGCGGTACATCGTCGCGATCAACAAAGACCCGCAGGCGCCGATTTTCGGGGTGGCCTCCTACGGCGTGGTGGGGGACCTCTTTCTCGTCGTGCCATTGCTGACCGAAGCGGTGCAGCGGCTCCGCGGCACCCCTCATGGATGACGTCACGCGCAAGCGCATCGCGGCGGCCCGGAAGCGGTGGGAAGAGACGATCCTGCGCGCGAGCTTAGCCCGCCAGCAAGAACGGAGTGAGCACTTTACGACCTTGTCTGACCTCGACGTCGCCCGTGTCTACGGTCCCGAGGACACCGGCGACCAGGACCCCGACCGAGCCCTGGGACTCCCCGGCGACTACCCCTTCACCCGCGGGATCCACCCGACGATGTACCGAGGACGGCTCTGGACGATGCGGATGTTTGCCGGGTACGGCGCGGCCGAGGACACGAACGCCCGGTTTCACTACCTGCTGGGGCAGGGCCAGACCGGGCTCTCGGTCGCCTTCGACATGCCGACCCTGATGGGCTACGACTCCGATCACCCGCGGGCCATGGGGGAGGTGGGTCGGGAGGGGGTGGCGATCGACACCGTCGACGACATGGACGTGCTGCTCCACGACATCCCGCTCGACCGGGTCACCACTTCGATGACGATCAACGCCCCCGCGAACGTGCTCCTGGCGATGTACGTGGCCGTTGCCGAGGCGCGGGGGATCAGCCCCCGCATGATCGGGGGGACGATCCAGAACGACATGCTCAAGGAGTTTATCGCCCAAAAGGAGTGGATCGTCCCGCCGCGGCCGAGCCTGAAGCTGATCCAGGACATTCTCGTGTACGCCACCCGCGAGACCCCGCAGTGGAACACGATCAGCATCAGCGGCTATCACATCCGAGAGGCGGGCGCCACCGCTATCCAGGAACTCGCCTTCACCCTGGCCGACGGGATCGCCTACGTCCAGGCGGGCTGCGAGGCGGGTCTGGACGTCGACGCCTTCGCCCCTCGCCTTTCCTTCTTCTTCGACATCCACAACGATTTCTTTGAGGAGATCGCGAAGCTGCGGGCCGCTCGGCGGATGTGGGCCCGATTCATGCGCGAGCGGTTTCACGCCAAGGCCCCCCGCTCCTGGATGCTCCGCACGCACGCCCAGACCGCGGGGGTGACCCTCACCGCTCAGCAGCCGCTGAACAACGTGGTGCGCACAACGCTCCAGGCCCTCGCCGCCGTCCTCGGCGGCTGCCAGTCCCTGCACACCAACTCGATGGATGAAACCTACGCCCTGCCGACGGAAGAGGCCGTGACGCTGGCCCTCCGGACCCAGCAGGTGATCGCGCACGAGATCGGGGTGGCGGACACCGTGGACCCGCTGGGAGGGGCGTATTTCATCGAGCACCTCACCGGCCGCATGGAAGCGGAGGCGGAGGCGTATATCCAGCGGATCGACGGGATGGGCGGGATGCTCGCAGCGATCGAGCGTGGGTACCCGATGCGGGAGATCGCCGATGCCAGTTACCGATACCAGCAGGAGTTTGAACGCAAGGAACGGATCGTGGTGGGGGTGAACGAGTTCGCCACCCCCGAGGAGCGTCGGATCCCCCTCCTGAAGATCGATCCGGCCGTGGAGCGTCTGCAGGTGGAGCGGTTGACGCACGTCCGTTCGACCCGAGATCAACGCGAGGCGCGCCGGACGCTGGACGCGCTCCGCCGGGTGACCGAGCAGGGCGGGAACACGATGCCCGCGATCGTCGAGGCGGTGAAGGCCCGGGTGACGCTCGGAGAGATCTGTGATGTCTTCCGCGAGGTCTACGGGGAGTACCGCGAGTCCGCGATCCTCTGACCCTCCTGCGCTGGTCCCCCGGGCCCGGCCGGGCGTAGAAGCTGGAACCCCTTACCGAAATTGTGCGGCGCCTGCGGCTTCCCCGTCCGCTGGCGGACGAGTGCCGCCAGAATTCTCTGCGCGAGGCTGCGGCTTGGCCGAGCCTGGCCGTTGACGATCTGGTTAAAGTGCGCGGCGCTCACCCCGACCTTCATCGCAAATGCCGACTGGCTCATGTGCCACTCCCGACACCAGCGTTTCAACAGATCACCTAGGTCATTGGGAGGTTCGACGTGATTTCGCATCGGGCGCGCCTCGCTCGCTGAGTGAACTCTTTCCCCCGAATGATAGGGACGCAGCCGCCCCCCCGCTATGAACACTTTCACAGACGCGTTCCGGCAGCAGGGTACACTCATGGAGGCGATGACCCGCTGACGCCGGAAGGCGCAGGGCGCGGTGCGGATCATCTTAACCACCGAAGGCAAACATACATTCGATCCTCCTTTGGGATCGATCATAGTCAAAAGGAGGATTATCGAATCCCCAATAGAATGACGCCATTCCTTTCTCACCAAACACAGCTTCGCCGAATGCACGTGGGGTTGCTCGAGCATATTGCGCGCTCGATGTGAGGAGGTGGGTTCCATGTGGGGGGGTCTCTCCGATAGTGCTCGCATGATCTGCGCAGTCGTGTGTGCCCTGTTGGTATCGACCGCGCCGTGGATGCCTGGGGAAGCGTTGACGGCGCCGGCTAAGGTGACGGCGATCACGGGGAGCCAAATCGGCGACGAAACCGCGATCACCATCGTCGCAACGCAGCCGGTGCGCTACCGGTTGCGCAACGTACGGTCAGATTGGATTGTCATCGATATTCCGGGAACACAGCTGGGTCGGCCGGCCGGGCAAGTGCCGGTTGTCCGCGGTCTCGTGAAGCGAGTCAGGGTTGGGCAGTTCATGCCCGATATCGTCCGGGTGGTAGTGGAGTTGATCCAACCGGCCGAGTTCCATCTCGCCACTACCTCTAATCGGCAAGCGATCGTCGTGGGCATTCCGTTGGACATCGGTGGGCATTTGGTGGCCCGCGCCCAGGCCGTTGGGTACCAGACCGTCGTCACCCAAACCGATGCCGTAGCGATTGGACCGGAGAACATGACTCCGCAGGGGACGGCGGGACCCGCGAAAACGACGAGCGCTCCCACCACCGGCACGGAGGCCGTAAGCTCCCAGGGGCTGGCGGGACCGGTGAGGACGACCAGCGCCGCTCCCACGGGCGCGGAGGCCGCGAGCCCCCAGGGGCCGGTGGCGTCCGTGAAGACGGTCAGCCCCTCTACCGTGGGGACGGGGACCCCGAACTCCCCGGCGCCCGCCGCGTCGGTAAAGTCGACCAGCCCCTCCACGGCGGGGACGGAGGCCGTGACCCCTCAGGGGCCGACGGCACCCGTGAAGACGGTCAGCCCCTCTACCGTGGGGACGGGGACCCCGAGTTCCCCGGCGCCCGCCGCGCCGGTGAAGACGACCAGCCCCTCCACGGCGGGGACGGAGGCCGTGACCCCTCAGGGGCCGACGGCACCCGTGAAGACGGTCAGCCCCTCTACCGTGGGGACGGGGACCCCGAGTTCCCCGGGGCCCGCCGCGCCGGTGAAAACGACCGGTGCCTCCACGGCGGGGACGGTGGCGGCGACCCCCCAGGGACCGGTGGGACCTGAGAAGACGACTGGCCAGTCCGCCGGAGCCGTGGGGACCCCGAGCTCTCAGGCGCCGCCATCTGGAAAAACCGTGAGCGCCCCATCCGTGAACTCCGCGGCCACGGGACCGCAGACGCCTTTGGCTGCGCCGAAGGGGGTGACAAATCCCCAAGCAAAAATTCGGGATGTCACGCCCGGCCGCTATATCGGACCCGCAAGGTTGGGGATGAACGTCCAAGATCTTGTCGCCGCCATCGGGCCGAGCGCGAGTACCGATCATCTCCCCGACGGCACCACCGTCTATCGCTGGTTCAAGGCGCCAAAAAATGCGGGGATTGGCGTGCGCGTATCGGCGGACGGGATCATCTACCGGGTTTGGATCCTCAATGATGCTGGCTACGCCACCACCCAGCGACTCCACGCGGGCAGCACGGAAGCCGAGATACGGGCCGCGTTGGGTGAGCCGTCGCAGTCGTTCATCAATACGGACCAGAAACTCAAGACGTTGACGTACGGGGCGCTCGGGATCTGGTTTAGCATTCAACTTGACGACCGGTATCTCTTTTACAACACCGCATTCGAAATCGGGGTCATGCAGCCCCGATAACCGCAGGGGGAGATCGCGCGCAGGACTGGCGCGTGGTGGCTCCACAGGATACAGTAGAAGGAGGTGCGGTTTCAGTTAAGCGAGGGCGGTCATGGACTACGCGCAAGTGTTTGGCGATACGATCGCACAATTGAGGGCGGACGGGCGCTATCGGATTTTCGCCGACCTCGAGCGGGTGCGCGGGGGCTTCCCACGCGCGGTCTGGCACAGCCCGGAAGGCCCGGTGGAAGTCACGGTGTGGTGCTCCAATGACTACCTCGGGATGGGCCAGCACCCCGCGGTCCTCGAGGCCATGGCCGAGGCCCTCCAGCGTTGTGGTGCGGGCGCGGGGGGAACGCGAAACATTTCCGGCACCAGCCACTATCACGTGCTTTTGGAGCGCGAGATTGCGAGCCTCCACGGCAAAGACGCCGCGTTGTTATTTTCCTCCGGCTACAACGCGAACGAAGCGGCCATCAGCGCGATCGCCCGGTTGCTCCCGGGCTGCGCGATTTTCTCCGACCAACACAACCACGCCTCGATGATTGAGGGGATCCGTCACGGCGCCGCCGAGAAGCGGATCTTCAAACACAACGATCCAGAAGACCTTGATCGCCTCCTCGGTTCGACCGGTCCCGCGCGGGCTAAACTCGTGTGCTTCGAATCCGTGTACTCGATGGACGGGGATATCGCGCCGATCCGCGAGATCTGCGCCGTCGCCGAGCGCCACGGGGCGATGACCTATCTCGACGAGGTCCACGCGGTGGGGCTCTACGGTCCGCACGGAGCAGGGGTTGCCGAGCGCGACGACGTGCAGCATCGCATCACCGTCATTCAAGGCACCCTAGCCAAGGGGTTTGGGGTCGCCGGGGGGTACATTGCCGGCCCCGCGGGGTTGGTGGATTGCGTCAGAAGCATTGCGCCGGGATTCATTTTCACCACTGCGATTCCGCCCGTCATTGCGGCCGGCGCGTTGGCGAGCGTGCGGCATCTCAGGCGCAGCCACGTGGAGCGTGAGCGGCACCAGGCCCGCGTCGCGTGGCTGAAGGGCCTTCTCAGGCGTGCCAGACTGCCCGCCGTGGAGACGGCGAGCCACATCGTGCCGGTCACGGTGGGCGATGCGGTGTTGTGCAAGCACGCGTCGGATGAACTTCTTGCGCGGCACCGCATCTACATCCAACCGATCAATTACCCTACGGTGCCCCGGGGGACCGAACGGCTACGGATCACCCCCACGCCGCTGCACGACGATCACGAGGCGGAGCGGCTCGTTGCCGCGCTCCAAGACGTATGGACGCGTCTGCGGCTTCCCCGTCCGCCCCTCGTCCATTCGGAAGGGCGGAGCGGATGACCCCTCGGGGAACGGAGGCCTTCCACGGAATCTTTCCGTACTTGGTGTCTCCGCTCGACGAGCACGGGCGGGTGCGGACACGAGTCCTTCACGATCTCGTCGAGCACCTGATCGAGGAGGGTGTCCACGGATTGAGTCCACTCGGAAGCACGGGGGAATTTCCATACCTCACCCCGGAGCAGCGGGTCGAGGTCGTGCGCACGGTGGTGGGTACGGCCGGTGGGCGGGTCCCGGTAGTGCCGGGGGTGGCCGCCCACGCCACGGGCGACGCCATCCAGCAAATCCGGGTCATGCTGGAATGCGGAGTCGACGGGATCATCCTCATTCTGCAAAGCTATTTTCCGTTGAGCCGGTCCGCGGTGGAGGGCTTCTACGCCGATGTCGCCCAGGCGGTCCCGTGCCCGATCGTCCTCTACTCCAATCCCCGCTACCTGGGAGTGGATTTGACGCCCGATCAGATCGGCGCCCTCAGCGAGATCCCCAACATCAAATACGCCAAGGACGCCTCGGGGGAGACCGGCCGCATCCTCTCGATTCTCGCGCGGGTGGGGGATCGGCTCAGGGTGTTCAGCGCCTCCGCGCACATCCCGCTGCTCGTCATGCAACTCGGCGGGGTGGGGTGGATGGCCGGCCCGGCGTGTTTAGTCCCGCGGGCATCCGTCGCTCTGTACCGCCTGGCGGTGGAGGGTCGTTGGTCGGAAGGGCTCGAACTCCAACGGCGGCTGTGGACGATCAACGAACTCTTCCAGAAATACTCGCTGGCCGCGTGCGTCAAGGCCGGCCTTCAGGTGCAGGGGTTTGATGTGGGGGACCCGATCGCTCCGCAGTCCCGGCTCCCCGCGGCGGGCCATGATGAGATCCGCCAGGCGCTGCGGGTGATTGCCGGCGACACCTTTCTGCGGACGATCGTGAATCGCGGGTAGACGGAGGCTTAGATCTCGGGGGGAGTCCTTCCGGCCATCCGCATCCGCAGAAACACCTGGGCCCGGTGATGGACGGTGTGCTCCCGCGCATACCAGAGGACGTGGTGGACGCTTTCACCCCCAAATGGGGTCTCGAGGGTCTTGGAAAGATCGGCAACCTCGAGCGACCCGAGGATTGTTCCGGTCGCCGCCTGAATCGCCTCGAGGACCTCAACCAGCGCGGCGGCGGTGGGGAAGTGCGGTCCCACCTGCTTCGCGACCTGGGACACCTCTAACTTCCAGCCGTCCCCCGGAAGCCGACCGTGGGAGGGGGTCCTCCGACCTCCGACGCACTGGCCCACGAGAAAATCTTCGGTCATGACGGTGTGTAGGATCAGGTCGTGAATCGTGGGCAACCCGGGGCTTGGGGCAACGGCCAGGTCCGCGTCGGGGAGGGTGCTGACCGCGCGCTTCAGCACGGTGTTCACCTGTTTCCAAAACGGGACGATGTCCGAAATCGTTACCTCCGGCTTGTCCCAGTGAGCGGCCGGTGTCTGTCCCATCACCGGGCGCGGCCATATCTTGGGGGGGCGGTGTCCCAACATCCTGATCCGCGTGATGATTTGAGCGCGATGGTGTTGATCGTGCTCGACCAGATGCCAGAGGATCCACCGCAGTGTGTTGTCCTCACCCCAGGTCGACCGCCGCTTGAGGCAGAGATCGGCCGCGTCGAGCTCGGCCATGAACGCGTCGACCGGGACGTGCGCGGTCCGAAGGCCCTCGACGATCGATTGCACCGATGGGAAACGCCGCCGCCGCTCCTCACGCTTCTGCTCGTCGGTGAACCGGGTCCAGTCGTCGGGGCGCCACTCCCCGTATGGCCTTCCTTCGATGCCGCCGTACCACCAATATTCCTCAACCGTGATCGCGTGCCGCAACATCTCGCCAACAGGTTGGAGGCCGGGCGCCGGCCGAAACTCCAGCTCCTCATCTGACAGGACGCCGGCCAGCTCGGTCAAGAGGTGTCGATTATCTGCCCAGTACGGGAAGAGCTCCGCCGCCTTCACACGATCCTCCTTAAAGTAGCGGTCCCCTCCGCTGTTGGCCGATGCCCCCATCCCTTCCCGGGTGCGCCGGCGGGATCCTCTCCTGCCCTCGATCGGGGGCGCTCGCTCCCAGTGGGTGGTAATGACGGGTGCTTGAATCGAACGTATGTTCGTATTATGATATGGCCATGAACCTGACCCGTGAACTCGTCGAGACCGAGGTCAAAACGGTTCTCAATCGGGTGACGGGGATGCCGTTCCGCTGGTCAATTAACCCGTACAGGGGATGCTCGCATGCATGCCCCTTCTGCTACGCGAGGCGGACCCACTGGTTCATCGAAGAGGATGGCGTCAATCAGTGGTCGTCCAAGATCTTCGTCAAGGTCAACGCCCCGGACGTCCTGCGGCGTGAACTTAACCGACCGAGCTGGAAGCGGGAGGAGGTGGCCGTGGGCACGGCGACCGACCCCTATCAGGCGATCGAGAGCCAGTACCGTCTCACCAGGGCGATTCTCGAGGCGCTGCGGGACTTCCGCACCCCGGTCGGCATCATCACCCGGTCTCCCCTCATCCTGCGGGATATCGATCTGTTGACCGCGATGGCTCGGCTGGCCGACGTCAGGGTTTGCATCAGCGTGGCCACGACCGACGCGGGGCTGGCCCGGCAGATCGAGCCCACGGTGGCCTCGCCCGCTCGACGCTTGAGCGCCGTCCACGCCCTCGCCTCGCGCGGGATCCGGACGGGGGTCTTGCTCGCGCCGATCCTTCCGGGTCTCACCGATGGGCGCGAGAGTCTCGCCGGCGTGATCCGGGCCGCCCGCGATGCGGGCGCCGCGTTCGTCGGGCACGGCGTGCTCCACTTGGGCGAGGTGACGAAGGACGCGTTTGTCCGGTTCCTCAGCCAGCGCTACCCGGCGCTGCTGCCCCTCTACCGGCGGTTGTACCCCCGACGGTACGCGCCGGCAGGATACCAGCGGCGGGTGGCGCAGGTGGTCGCGGCTGAGAAAGCGCGGGTACGCCTGCTGGAGTCCCGCCATCTCCACCCCCCGGCGGCCGCCCGGCAGCTCGGGTTGTTCTGATCTTACCGAGCGGCCGCGGCGATCGCCGCCAGCCCGAATGCGGTGATGATCGCCCCCGAAACCCGATTCACCCACCGCATCCCCTTTTGGTCGAATCGAACCCGGAGCAGACTCGTCAAGCCGCTCAGCACGGCCCACCACACGGCAGACCCCAAGAACACCCCCACGACCAACAAGACGGCGGTCCGGTAGCCGCCGCCGGTCGTCCCGAGTCCCAGTCCTGCGAAGACCGCGGCGAAACTCAGGATCGTCATGGGGTTTGTCAGGGTCAAGAATAAGGTCGAGGTGTAGGCGGCGAGCAGGCGCGGATCGACGACTCCGGCCGCCGGCTGGGTCGCCGGTCGCGCCACAAAGGTCCTAGAGCCGAGGAAGATCAGAAAGGCCCCGCCCACCACGCGCAACCAGAGTTGGTGACCGACGAGGAACGCCGCGATCGAGGTCAACCCGAACGCGGCAACCAGCCCGTAGGTCCCGTCCGCCGTGGCCGCGCCCAGGCCAGAGACAAACCCGACGACGCGACCCTCGGCCAGTGTTCGACGAATGCAGAGCATGCCGATCGGCCCGACGGGCGCCGCAATTGAGAAGCCGATGACAAGCCCGCGGGAAAAGAAACTGAGCTCCACACAAGTGCTCCTTTGGGTCGTTTCGTTGACAGCATAGCACGGCTGAAGTCACACGGACGGCGGCCGCGCGCGGTCGAAGCAAGCGATCGCGATCTCGGAGGCGTTCGACCCGCCCCTCCGCCTGGACGCCCCCGGATGGCATGCGGGCCGCACATCGGGGGTGACGACGACGTGCGCGGGATGAGGGGCCGGCCGGAGAGGACATCGCCGGAAGATTGGACCATCGCGCTCGGTCGCATAAAATCGGGTCCACGGCTTGCCCCAACCACAGAACTTTGTGATAATGGCCTCGATGGCAGTGGCCAAGATCAGAATCCTGATTGCCAAGCCCGGCCTCGACGGGCATGACCGAGGGGCCAAGGTGGTGGCGCGCGCGCTGCGCGACGCCGGTTATGAGGTCATATACACGGGCCTCCACCAGACTCCTGACATGATCGCCACCGCTGCCATCCAGGAGGATGTGGACGCCATCGGGCTCAGCATCCTGTCGGGCGCGCACAACGTCTTGCTGCCCCGGTTGATGGTGCTCCTGCGGGAGCAGGGGGTGACGGATATTCAGGTGTTTGCGGGCGGTATCATCCCGGACGAAGACCTCGCGGGATTGCAGTCGGCCGGGATCGCCGCGGTGTTCACCCCCGGCACCTCGCTCGAACAGATCGTGACTTGGGTTCGCGAGCACGTGAAACCGCGGGGGGTGACCGCGTGAAGGTGCTGATCCGCCACCAAAAACGCGAGGTCGAGGTCGCCGGTCGCCGTCGGGTCCGCGATGTTTTGGCCGAACTGGGAATCAACCCCGAGACCGTACTGGTGATCCGCGGGACGCAACTCCTCACCCACGACGTCCATCTCGCGGACGACGACCGGATCGAGCTTCGTCCGGTGGTGTCGGGAGGCGGGGCCTGATGCGCTGCCAGAAATGCAAGGGCGAGGCTTCGGTTGAGATCCGCCGTCACCACGCGGCGTTCTGCAACGAGCACTTCGTCGAGTTCTTCGATCGGCAGGTGGAGCGATCGATCGAAGGGGAACGGATGTTCACCCGCGACGACCGGGTGCTCGTCGTGGTCTCAGGGGGAAAGGACAGCCTGGCGCTGTGGGATGTCCTGCGCCGACTGGGATACCAGACCACTGGGCTCTACATCAACCTGGGGATCGGCGAGTACTCCCATGAGTCCCAGCGTAAGGCCGAGGGGTACGCCGCCGGGCAGGGGGCGGAACTGCTGATCGCGGACATTCCCCACGACTACGGGATGAGCGTGGAGGACTTTGCGCGGGCGACGGGCCGGGTCAGCTGTTCGGCGTGTGGTCTGAGCAAGCGCTATCTATTCAATCGGGTGGCGATGGACCGGGGGTTTCCGGTGGTCGCCACCGGGCACAACCTCGACGACGAGGCGGCGGTGCTCCTCGGCAACCTCCTGCACTGGCAAACCGAGTACCTGGCCCGTCAGGCGCCGGTGCTGCAGAGCACCCACCCGCAGTTCGCGAAGAAAGTGAAACCGCTCTACCGAATCGCCGAACGCGAGACCGCCGCGTACGCGGTGATCCGCGGCATCGACTACATCGTCGAGGAGTGTCCCAACAGCGTCGGGGCCAAGAGCCTCCTCTACAAAGACGCGCTCAACCTGCTCGAGCAGGCCGCCCCCGGCACGAAGCAGAGTCTTTACTGGGGGTTTCTGGAACGAGGCCGCCCGCTCGTCGAGGCGCTCGTCAGCCCCTCGCTTCGAGCCTGCATCCACTGCGGTCAACCAACGACCGCCGAAGTGTGCGCTTTCTGCCGCATGACCGAGCGGGCGGCCGAGCGAATGCGGGTGCGACTGGCGTTGGCGTCCTCGACCCCCGGTCCGACGCCGACCCCCGGTGGCGGGACGCCGGCGGGGGAGGACCGGCCGGAAACCCCCGCCCCCCTGGCAGAGGTGGGTCGCCCGGGCCGTCCCGCCTAGGGGATCCCGCCCCCGTGTCATCCGGTCCCCTGAAGGCGGGCGATTCGGTCCTGCTCATCGATCGCCGGCGTCGACGGTACATGATTATGCTGCGCGCGGGTGGTGTCAGCGACCTCCGCGGCGGCAAGGTGGTCCACGATACCCTCCTCGGGGAGGACGAAGGCGGCACGATCGTCTCCAGCCGCGGCGAGCGGTTTCTCGTGGTGCGCCCCACGCTGGCCGAGTTTATCCTCGAGATGCCCCGAGGGGCGCAGGTCATCTACCCCAAGGATCTCGGGGCGATTCTCCTGGCCGCGGACATCTTCCCGGGGGCCCGGGTGCTGGAGGCGGGGACCGGATCGGGGGCGCTGACGATGGCGCTCCTTCGGGCGACGGGACCGCAGGGTCGGGTGACGACCTACGATCTGCGTGAGGAGTTCGCGCGCATCGCCGAACGGAACATCCAGCGGTTCCTGGGCGCCGCCGACTCGCTGGTGCTCCGCCGGCAAGATATCTACACCGGCGTGCTCGCTGAAGACCTTCCCATCGATCGTATCATCCTCGATCTCCCAGAACCGTGGCGGGTGGTGGGACATGCGGCACACGCACTGCCGCCCGGGGGGATCTTCGTCTCGTACGTCCCCACCGTCCCCCAGGTCGTCCAAACGACCGAGACGCTTCGGAACTCAGGGGCGTTCGCGATGATCGAGACGGTCGAGGTGCTGATGCGCCCGTGGAACATCGAGGGACTCAGCGTGCGGCCGGCGCACCGCATGGTGGCGCACACGGGGTTCCTCACCGCGGCTCGCCGGGTCCGCTCGATGGCCGCTGAACGCAACGACATTCCGGAGCCCGATGGACCTGCCGAGGGGGAGGGGGACGACCGCGGCGAGGTCTGATCCCCTCAGTTCCGCTCGACCGCCAGGCTGACGGCTTCGCCACCTCCCAGGCAGACCGCCGCGACGCCCCGCCGAACCTCCCGTGCTTGCATCGCGTACAGCAGTGTCGTGAGGATCCGAGCGCCGCTCGCGCCGATCGGATGACCCAGCGCCACCGCGCCACCATGGACGTTTACCCGTTCCATGTCGAGACCGACATCGCGGGCCACGGCGATGACGACGGCGGCGTAGGCTTCGTTGATTTCGTAGAGATCGACCGCGTCCTTGGTCCAGCCGATCTTGGACAGCAACCGGCGGATCGCCCCCGCCGGGGCGATCGTGAACCACTCCGGCGCGGTCGCGTTCACAGCTTGGCCAACAATCCGCGCAAGGGGTCGCAGCCCCAACCGATCGGCGGCCTCCCTTGAGGCCATCACCACCGCCGCCGCTCCGTCGCTGATCGACGACGCGTTCGCGACCGTGACGGTCCCGCCTTCCTCGAACACGGGGCGGAGTTTCCCGAGCTTTTCCGGGTCAAACCTGCGCGGCTCCTCGTCTTCCTTCACCGTCGTGTGCTCGCCGCGGACGCTGGGGATGTCCACGGGAACGATTTCCTGCCGGAAGTGACCCGACTCCGTTGCCGCGATGGCCCGAGTGTAGGACCGGCGGGCGAATTCATCCTGCTCCGCCCGAGAGATCTTGTACTCGCGGGACAGGAGTTCCGCGCAACTTCCCATGTGCATATCGGTGTAGACGTCCCAAAGGCCATCGGTGATCATCGAGTCAACCAGAGCGCCGTGGCCCATTCGATACCCGGTACGGGCCCGATCGAGTAAATAAGGGGCGGCACTCATATTTTCCATGCCGCCGGCGACGACGATCTCAGCGTCGCCGGCCTGGACGGCCTGCGCCCCCAGCATCACCGCCTTGAGTCCTGACCCGCACATCTTGTTCAGCGTCGTCGCCGGGACCGTATTTGGCAGCCCGGCGTAGAGCGATGCCTGGCGCGCCGGAGCCTGCCCCAATCCTGCGGCGAGGATGATGCCCATATAAACTTCGTCCACCCGCTCCGGGGGAATCCGGGCCCGACGGGTCGCTTCCGCGATGGCCGCGCTGCCCAGCCGAGGTGCGGGAATCGACGAAAGGCCCCCCTGGAACCGGCCGATCGGGGTCCGCGCGGCGCTCAGGATCACGACCTCGCGCATAGCCACCTCCTTCACCGAGGGTACGTTACACGACCCCGGGGGCATTCCCTGTGCGGCGGCTACACGTGGGTCGAATTGACACTCCGCCGCGGCCCATGCTATCTTGGGTGCGGCGCCAGCCTGGTTTGCCGGGCGGGCGCCACGTTGTATGGGAGGATCGACGTGGAGGGCAAATTAGCGGTCGGGCAGGCGGGAGCGCTCCCGCTGGGATTGGCGCAGGCGAACGAGTGGACGGTCGGCGGTGTCAGCGCCCGGCGGCTCGCGCGAGACTTTGGGACGCCGCTGTACGTCATGGACGAGGGCCGACTGCGGGCGAACTGCCGAGCCTACACCGCGGCACTCCGGGAGTCATACCCGCACTCGCAGGCGATCTTCGCGAGCAAAGCCCTGTGCTGCATGGCCACCTGTCGTCTGGCCTACGACGAAGGGCTCTGGGTGGATGCGGTGTCGGTCGGGGAGATCCACACAGCCCTCCGGGCCGGGATCCCCGCCGGCGCGCTGTTGCTCCACGGGAGCAACAAAACGCCCGACGAGCTCCGCGTCGCCCTCCAGGCCGGCGTTGGCCGGATCGTCGTCGACAACCTCTATGACCTCGAGCTCCTAGAGACGCTGACCAGCGAGATGCACCAACCGGTCGATGTGCTCCTGCGGCTCACCCCGGGCATTGAGCCGCATACCCACAAGGCCATCATCACCGGCGGCGTTGACAGCAAGTTTGGCCTCGGCATCGTCGACGGAACCGCGCGGGAAGCGATGCGGCGGGCGCTCGAAATCCCCGGGGTGCGGGTGCGCGGGATCCACTGCCATATCGGGTCTCAAATCATGGAGCTCGACCCGTTCAAGACGGCAGCGGAATCGATGATGGAGTTTGCGATCTGGATGGCCCGGGACGTTCGGGTGCCGGTGGAAGAGCTCGATCTCGGCGGGGGGCTCGGCATTCGGTATCTCCCCACGGACACGCCGCCGCCGATTCGGGACTACGTATCGGCGCTGGCGGCGATCGTCAAGGAACGGGCGCAGGCCGCCGGCATCCCCCTGCCCAGGCTGATGCTCGAGCCGGGGCGATCGATCGTGGGAGACGCGGGCGCCACCCTGTACACGGTGGGAGCGGTGAAGCCGGTCGCCGGGGTCCGCACCTACGTGTCCGTCGACGGAGGCATGTACGAGAACCCGCGTCAGGCGCTGTACCAGGCTCGGTACGAAGCGGCGCTGGCGGAGCGCCTTACCGAACCCCGCAACCAGACGGTGACGATCGCCGGCCGATGCTGCGAATCCGGCGACGTGCTCATCTGGGAAGCCAAGCTGCCGCCACCGCGGTCGGGAGACCTGCTGGCGATCTTCGGCACGGGCGCCTACAACTACGCGATGGCGAGCAACTACAACCGGTATCCGCGGCCCCCGATCGTGTTTGTCCACGATGGTCGGACGCGGGTGGTCGTGGAACGCGAGACCGTTGAGGATCTGCTGGCCAGGGACGTCCCGCCGGCCTGATCAGGAGATCGAGGCGCGTGCTCAGACTGGATCCGCTCGTGCTCGCGTTGCTGCTCCCCGCCGTGCTCCTCGCGGTGACCGTTCATGAGTACGCGCATGCGCTGGTCGCGGACCGGCTGGGAGATCCCACGGCCCGGCAGTTGGGGCGGCTGAGCCTCAATCCCTTGGTCCACCTTGATGTGTTGGGGACGCTGTTCTTCGTGCTGTTCGGGTTTGGGTGGGCGCGTCCCGTGCCCGTGAATCCGCGAAACTTTGCCGACCCCCGGCAGGGAATGCTCCAGGTGGCGCTCGCGGGTCCGCTGGCGAACGTTACGGTCGCGTTCGCGGTCGGCCTGCTCATCCGGGCCCCGGGGGTCATCGATGGGCTCTGGCTCGCCCTTGCCTCAATGCTGGTGAGGATCAATCTCGTGCTCGCGATCTTCAACCTCATTCCGATCCCGCCCCTCGACGGATCGCGGATTCTGACGAGCCTGCTCCCGGTCGATCGGGCGCAGGCGTATGCGCGGATTCAGCCGTACGGCACGGTGTTGCTCCTGTTGCTGCTCTACACCGGAGTGGTGGGGCAGGTGATCTCGCCGGCGATCCGGTGGCTGTACGCAATCTCGACCGGGAGCTTCAGCTTGTGAGCGGGGCCGCCGGGCCGCTGTGACCTCCTCGGGCCGTCCGGCAGCAGGAACGGGCCCGGCGATCGGCGAATACGCGCAAGTAGCAACGGGAGCCACAAACGCAGCAAACGACGCAGCCTTGAACCGAAGCAGCGCCCGGAGGACGGCCCGTGGCCTACCACGTTCAGTGTGAGGGCTTTACCGGCCCCTTGGATCTCCTCGTCAGCCTTGCCTACCGCGGTCAGGTGGATTTCAAAGCCGTCTCGCTCCGCACGATCGCGGAAGGGTACGTGGAGCGCGCCCGCGAGACCCTCGACCTCGAGGAAGCCACGGAGGTGCTGGTCCACCTCGCGGTGCTCGCCGACCTGAAAGTCCGCACCCTCGTCCCGCATGCCCCACCCGCAGAGGCCCCCGCGGAAGAAACCGAGGTCCCATCCGACCTTCGAGATCGCCTGGGGGCTCAGATGGCCGAGTATCTCAAATTCCGCGAGGCGGCACACGCTCTGCGGGTCCTCGAAGAGATTCAGAGCCAGGTTTTTGTCCGCTCGGCCGATGCGCCGGACCCGCACGGCGAGGTATTGGTCGAGGGGGTAACCCTCCAGGATCTCTTCGCCGCCTTCGCGCAGGTCCTGCGGCGGGCGCGCGAAGCGCCCCGGCAGATCCCGGGCGAAGAGTTCACCGTCGAGGGGAAGATGGAAGCCCTGCTCGGCGTCCTCCGGCAGGAACCGGCCGGGGTGACGTTTGAGGCATTGTTTCTGGCCAGCGCCAGCCGGCTCGAGATCATCGTGACCTTCCTGGCGATGTTGGAACTGATCAAGCAGCGGCGCATCCGCGTCCGGCAGCCCAAGGTCTTTGGAAATATTCTGGTGATGCTGGTCGAGGCGTCATGAGCGAGAGGCCCGTGCGGATCGGAGGCACGCGTGCGGGAAGTCAGGCCGGTGAATCCGGCCGGGACTCGGTCGTGGGCAACGGATCGGCGGGGACCGGCGGGGCGACCGTCGCGTCGGGGGCCCGGCAAGCGGCTGGTCTCGGCGGGCCGGGCGCTGAATCGACGGGGAATGGGGAAGGTACTACAGATGTGCGAAACGCCATCGAGTGCCTCCTCTTGGCTCGGGGCGGTCCGGTTCGCCTCGAGGAGATGCGAAAGGTGTTGGAACTCAGCGAAGCCGAGCTCCTGGCCACCTTGGCGGCCCTGCAGGTCGAGTACGAGGGGCGAGGTCTTCAGATTCAGGAGGTGGCACAGGGGTATCAGCTGTGCACCCGCCCCGAGTACGGCGGGTATGTCCAGCGGTTGCTTCGCCTCGGCGAACTCGAGCCGCTGACCCGCGCCACGCTGGATGTCTTGGCGATCGTCGCCTACCGCCAGCCGGTGACGCGGGCGGAGGTGGACGTCATCCGCGGCGTTCAGTCGACGCACCATCTGGTCAAGCTGCAGGATCGGCGGCTGGTCCGGGAGGTAGGGCGGCGCCCGGGCCCGGGGCGGCCGATTCTGTACGGGACCACCGACGGATTCCTTCGATACTTCGGCCTCAAAGACTTGGGCGCACTCCCCAAAATCGGCAATCATGAGCTGTCGGACGCACTGGTTCCGCCGGGTCCCTAAGGCCCCGGCGCGCTCGTGGGGGTGGGGCATTCTCATCCCCCTGGTGGCGTTCGCGCCGACGTGGGCGGGGGTGCCGTCCCGCGGGCCGGGGGTTGAGCCGCGTCGAGCCAGTGAGGTCGTTCCGGTAAACATCACCGCCACCGCCGCAATCCTGATAGACGCGAGGTCCGGTCAGGTTCTCTACAGCCGCAACCCCCATCTGCGGTGGCCCCCTGCCAGCACGACCAAAATCATGACCGCGCTCGTGGCGCTGGAGCATGCGCACCTCGACACCCTGATCGAGATCAGCCCAGAGGTGGCGCATTTCCGAGAGGGGTCGGTCGTGGGCCTGCCCGCAGGGGCAAAGATCTCGCTGCACGATTTGCTCTACGCCCTCCTGTTGCCATCGGGGAACGACGTCGCGCTCGCCGTGGCGGAAGGCGTGTCCGGCTCGGTGCCGGCCTTCGTGGATCTGATGAACGATCGCGCCAAGGAACTCGGCGCCGTGCAGACGCATTTCACCTCCCCGCACGGATTGTTCGATCGGGAGCACTACACCACCGCCTACGACCTCGCGCTGATTGCCGACGCGGCGATGCAGGACCCCGTGTTCCGCGAGATCGTGCATACGCGGCGCTGGACATTTTCGGTGCCCGGTTACCGTGCGCGCTGGCTGTTCAACCACAACCGGCTGTTGAGCCGGTATCCGGGCGCGGACGGGGTGAAAACGGGTTACGTCCACCAGTCCGGGCAGACGCTGGTTGCCTCGGCCACGCGAAACGGATGGCGGCTCATCGCCGTGCTCCTTCACAGCCGGGACGAATGGGGCGATGCGGCACGCCTGCTCACCTACGGGTTCACCCACTATCGTTCCACGGAGGTCGCGTCGGTCGGTGAGCCCCTGGCGGTTGTGCAGCTTTCCGCGGGGGGTGCGCTGCTGACCGGAGTGGTGCCCCAACCCGAGTACGCGGCACTGCTTCCGGGCGATGTGGTCCGGCGCCAGGTCAGACTGGATCCGCGCGTGAACCTGCCGATCCGCCGCCGCGCCAGGGTGGGACAGGTCGATTTCTACGCGTCGGGAAGACTGCTGCGCTCCGCTCCACTGGTGGCGGCAGAAGATGTCACGGCCCCCACGGGGTGGCCCGGATTGATGTCGTGGTTCGGCCGCGTCGTGTCGGATTTGTCCGCCGTTTCGCGCCTGTAGCGCACGTTCATCCTGCCCATGACGGGCGTCCCATGGGTCCTGCGTAGTCTCCTCTTCGTTCCGGGAAACCGCGCCGACATGATTGCGAAGGCGGGGCGCTACGGCGCGGACGCCATCATCCTGGATCTTGAAGATGGGGTGGCGCCGGAGGAGAAGGATCAAGCGCGCCGCGTGGTCCGTGCGGCATTGGACGCCGGACTGCCCGGCAAGCCGGTTGTCTGGCTCCGGGTGAACGGCGCGGCGAGCGGCCTCTTGGAGATGGACCTCCGGGAAGGATTCCGGCCGGGTGTGGTCGGGGTGTGCCTTCCGAAGTGTGAGACCGGGGAAGACGTGCTGACGGTCGACGTCCACCTGCGGATTCTCGAGACCGCGCACGGACTCTCGCTCGGGGAGACCCGGCTGTTGCCAATGATCGAAAGCGCGCGAGGTGTGGTCAATGCGAGCGCGATCGCGTGCCGCCACCCGCGGGTGTGCGGCGTGGGATTCGGCGCTGAGGATTACACAGCGGATCTCGGGGTCGTGCGCACACGGCAGGGGGAAGAGATCGCCTATCCAAGAGCCGCGGTGAGCGTCGCTGCCCATGCCGCCCACGTCGAGGCTGTGGATGGGATTTTTGCGGATTTTCGAGACGCGGAGGGGTTGCGGGCGGACACCGCGGCCGCGCGCCGGCTGGGTTATACCGGCAAGATGGTGATCCACCCAGCGCAGATCGCCCCCGTGCACGCAGCGTTCACGCCGGGCCCGGAGGAAATCGCCCACGCGCAGCGGGTGGTGAACGCATTTGAGGAGGCCCGCTCCCGCGGATCGGGCATCGTGGTGGTCGACGGCGCCATGGTCGATCGCCCCGTCGTCCTGCGAGCGCAGCGTACGCTGGCGATCGCGGCCCGATCGAGGCCGGCGGGCGGCGAGAAATGATGCCGGGAGGGCGCCTCTTCCGGTCGCGCAGCGATTCATTTCTCCTAGGGGTGTGCGGCGGCCTGGGGAAGTACTTTTCGGTCGACAGCAATGTAATCCGGTTGGCGTTCGTCCTCTTGGCGACCTGGAATGGCCTGGGGGTGTTGCTGTATCTGGCGACCGTGCTGATCGTGCCCGAGGAATCCGCGAGCGAGGCGCCTCCGCCCTCCCCGGCGCCTGGGCAAGAGGAGACCCGGCGGATGCGCATGCTGGGCTGGTTGCTCGTCCTCGCGGGGGGGTACCTGCTTCTTCGTACCCACCCATTGTTCCGACCGATCCTGCAGGACCCGATCTTCCCGGTCGTCTTGATCCTGGGCGGCCTCGTGCTTCTGTTTCAGCGGGGAGGGTTCCGGCAGCGGTGAGGGGAGCGGGGCGGACCCCTGGGCGGATCCGCAGAACCGGGACCCACCCCGGGCCGCCCACACGGCCGCACCGCGGCAAGCCGTCACATCTTCGAGCGTTCGCCGCCCGTGCGTGACGAGCGGGGAATCTGGGACGCTCGGTATGCGTCGGGTGACCGGCGGCATGATGCGGGGCCCGCGGCGCTCCTGGCGTCCTGGATTTCCCGATGGCCCATCGGCCGCGCGTTGGACGTTGCGGCCGGGTTGGGGCGGCACGCCTTGTTCCTCGCCCGTCGCGGGTGGACCGTTGACGCGGTCGACATCTCGGGGGAAGGACTTCGGATCCTCCGCCGGCGAGCGCAAGCGGCGGAACTTCGAGTGGGCCTGATCCTGGCCGACCTTGACCGGTTCGAGGTCTGCGACGGGGTGTACGATCTGATCGTCCAGACCTTCTATTTCCAGCCCCGGCTCATCCCCCGGCTCTGGCGGTGGCTGCGCCCCGGCGGGGCGGTGTATTTCGAAACTCACCTGGCCGTCCCGGATGATCCATGCCACAGTCGGTATGCGCTGCCGCCCGGGGAGGCGCGCCGCCTGTTTGCCCGTTGGGAACTCCTTGACTACGCGGAGGGCCCGACGACGGAGGGGGAGCGGGAAATCGCCACGGCGCGTCTAGTCGCGAAACGCCCGGACCACACATAGGAGCGGTCGCCGTCCGCGCCGAATCCGTGGCGGCGTGGAAGCCCCCCCGACTGCGCTCGCGGTCGCCATCGACGGCCCGATGGGCTCAGGAAAGAGCACGGTCGCGCGCGAAGTCGCTCGTCGCCTGGCATTTCGCTACGTCGACACGGGCGCCATGTACCGCGCCATCGCGGTCGCGGCCGTCCGCCGCGGGGTTCCTGTCGATGACCCCGCCGCCCTCGCTCTCCTCGCCCGCACCACGACGCTCACGGTTACCCCGGGGTCCGATGGTGCGTCGCGCGTCTTGCTCGGCGGGGAGGATGTCACCTCCGAACTCCGGAGCGTGCAGGTCAATCAGATTGTCGCCAAGGTGGCTCGTGCCCCCGGAGTGCGAGAAGTTCTCAGCGCGTTACAGCGCTCGATGGGGAGCCAGGGGAACGTCGTGATGGAGGGCCGGGACATCGGGACCGTTATCCTTCCGGACGCCGCGGTCAAGGTGTTCCTGACCTGTTCCCCCGAGGTGCGCGCCAGGCGGCGCCAGCAGGAGCTGGCGGCGAGCGGGACGCCGATGTCGTTGCAGGCGGTGCAGCGGATTCTGGAGGAAGACGATCGAGCGGCGACCACCCGCGAAGTCGCTCCCCTGCGGGTGGCTCCGGGAGCCGTGGTCATCGACAGCTCCGGACTGACGGTGGAGGGGGTCGCCGACCAGATCGTCGCCTTGGTGGAGCACGCGCGTGGTCTTCGGGATCTCTAGGGCGCTGATCCGGATCGTCCTCCGGATGCTGTGCGGTTTCCGCGTGGAAGGCCGTGAGCACGAGCCCCCCTCAGGTCCGGTGATCATCGTGAGCAACCACGTCAGCGACCTGGACCCGCTGGTGGTCGGATCCGCGGTTCGCCGCCGCTGCCGCTTCATGGCGAAGATCGAACTGTTTGGTCCGCCGCTGCTGCGGTGGTGGGTCAGCGCATGCGGGGCGTTCCCTGTCCGCCGCGGCGCCCCGGACCGTCAGGCGTTGCGGACGGCGCGCGCCATCTTGGAACGGGGAGGGGTGTTGGTGATGTTCCCCGAGGGGACCCGCGGGACCAACAGCCGGGACCTGCGGCCTCCCGAGCCGGGCGCGGCGTTGCTCGCCTTGCGCACCCACGCCACCATCTTGCCCGTTGCCGTGATTGGGACCGACACCGTACTCCCCCGGGGTGCCCATCGGTTGTCACGTGGCGTGATTCGGGTCCGGATCGGACCGCCCATCCGAATGGCGGGTTCCGAGGAAACCGCAGGCGGCACGAGAGCCGACCGGGACCGAATTGAGGAGGTGGGCCGGCACTTCATGGGGATGATCGGCGCGCTGCTCGCGGACGCCGACCCGTCCTAGCCAAGGGGGCGGGCTCGACAGGGGAGGGGTTTGCCCCTATCATGATGAAGAGTGGGCGCCCCGCGGCACCCCGGAGGACCTGCGTGAAAATCATTGTAGCCAAACACATGGGTTTTTGCGGTGGCGTGCGTCGCGCCGTCGACATCGCGCAGAAGACGGCGCGGTCCGCGGGAGGGCCGGTGCAGACGCTGGGGCCTTTGATCCACAACCCCCAGGTGGTGCGCCGGCTGGAAGAGGCCGGGGTCAAGGTTGCCGAACGCCCGCAGGATCTGGGCGGGATGGCGTTCGTCGTCTCCGCTTACGGGGTCGAGCACGCGGTGTTAGAAGAAGCCCGGACGAAGGGGATGGCGGTCGTGGACGCGACGTGTCCCGTGGTGATCCGGGCGCATGCCGTGACCGAGAAACTGGCCGCCGAAGGATACCAGGTCATCGCGGTGGGCGACCACGGCCACCCGGAGATGGTCACGCTCAAGGAGTTGCTGGGCGACCGGGTCACGGTCGTGCACACTCGCGAGGAGGCGGCTCGCATCAAGCTCACCGGGAAAGTCGGGGTGGTCTCGCAGACCACCCAATCCCAAGAAAACTTCCGCCAGGTCGTGGGGGATCTGGCGCTTCGGGTACGCGAGCTCAAGGTCCTCAACACGCTCTGCCCCGCGATCACGGTCCGCCAGGAAGAAGCGGATGAGATGATCCCGCAGGTCGATGCGCTGCTCGTCATCGGCGGGCACGGAAGTTCAAATACGACCCGGTTGGCCGAGATGGGACGCGCCCGGCAGCTGCCCACCCACCATATCGAGACCGCCGACGAGATCTCCCCCGAGTGGTTTGAGGGGGTTGACGCGCTGGGGGTCGTGTCGGGCGCCAGCACCCCGGATTGGATCATCGAAAGCGTGCTCCTGCGGCTTCAGGAGTTGGGAGGGTCCTGATCGTCGGGCCCCGTCCCGGCGCGCCGACTCCCACCCCCATGGGGCTACCCACCGTCGCCATCGTCGGCCGCCCTAACGTCGGGAAGTCTTCGTTGTTCAACCGGCTGCTCAGCCGCCGCCACGCGATCGTGTCCGACGTCCCGGGGATCACCCGGGATCGCCTTGAAGCACCGTGCCGGTGGCGGGGCCGCGAGTTTCTCCTGGTCGACACGGGAGGCCTGGTGCCGGGAGACCCTGAACCCCTCGTGGTGCAGGTGCGGCGGCAGGCCGAGCGCGCGATCGCCTCCGCCCACGCCGTGCTGTTCGTCGTCGACGCGGTCACGGGGCTGACCCCGCAGGATGAGGAGATCGCAGACGCGCTCCGGCGGGGACGCCGTCCGGTCATGGTGATCGCCAACAAAGTGGACACCCCGGCCCTCGCGGCGAACGCGTACGAATTCCACGCCCTGGGGTTGGGGGAGCCGATCATGGTGTCCGCCACACACGGGCTGGGCATCGGCGAGTTGTTGGACGCCGTGATCGGGATCCTCCCCGACTCGGTGCTCGCGGAGGCGCCCGAGGAAACCGTGGGGGTCGTGTTCCTGGGCCGCCCGAACGTGGGCAAATCCTCGCTGGTCAACGCGCTGCTCGGCGAAGAGCGCGTGATCGTCGACGCGCGACCGGGGACGACACGCGATGCCATCGACATCTCGCTTCGGTACGACGGCCGGCCGGTGACGGTGATCGATACGGCGGGGTTGCGCCGGCGGAGCCGGGTGGTCGCGGGGGTCGAATACTACAGCACACGACGAACCCACGACGCCCTTTCCCGCGCGGACGTGGCCGTTCTGGTCGTGGATGCCGTTCAGGGGATCACGGACCAAGATCAGCGGATCGCCCGGACCGTGTACGAGGCGGGGCGCGCGAGCGTGATCGCTGTCAACAAATGGGACCTCCTCAGCGGGTATACTCCCGAGCACATTCATCGCGTCGCCCAGCAGGAACTCCGATTCCTCGGGGAAGTGCTGGTGTGCCTGACGGTTGCCGTTCGGGGCGAGGGGATCTCCCACCTGATGGCGGCGGTGTTCCGCGCCGCGGATGCCCGGGCCACGCGGATCGCGACCGGGCCCCTCAACCGGCTGATCGACGAGGCGGTCCGCGCGAACAATCCGCCCGCGAATGCGACCGGGCGGCACCTGCACATCTACTACGCGACGCAACCCACCACCAAACCGCCGGCATTTGTCCTCTTCGTCGACGACCCGAACTTGCTCACCGACGGATATCGCCGCTACCTGGAGGGCCGGATGCGGGCCACGTTTGATCTCGCCGGAACGCCCGTGCGGTGGGTCCTCCGCAGGAGGAGACCCCCGGCCCCCGCACGAACCACGCGGTGACCCGAGGAGGGGCGGATGCTGCTCGCGGTCGTCGTTGCCAGTTATCTCATCGGTTCCATCCCGACCGGACTGATCGTGGTCCGTCTCCTGACCGGTGAGGATATCCGCCGCCACGGCAGCGGCAACATCGGGACGGTCAACGTGCTCCGCGTGGCCGGCGTCGCCACCGCCGCGGTCGTGCTCGCCGTCGATATCCTCAAAGGCATGATCCCCGTCCTCCTGACCGCGCGGCTCGGCGTATCGGCGTGGACCGTCGTTGCCTGCGGTCTCGCGGCGATCGCCGGACACAACTGGTCGGTGTTCCTGGGATTTCAAGGGGGAAAGGGGATTGCGACCTCGTTCGGCGTTCTCCTTGGGCTCTCGTGGCCCGCCGCCGGGGTCGCCGCGGCGGTCTGGGTGGTCGCGGTCGCGGTCACCCGGTATGCCTCGCTCGGCTCGCTGCTGGGCGTGGTCTCCGTCCCCATCACCCTTTGGCGGGCGCGGCAGCCGGTCGAGTACGTGTACTTTGGGGTCATCGCCTCGCTCTTCGCGATCTATCGCCACCGGGCCAACATCCAGCGTTTGGTGGCGGGAACCGAGTTGCACATTACCGATCGAGAGTCCCTCAAAAAATAAGATGCGAGTGTTGTGCTTCGGAGCCGGGGCGATCGGATCCCTGGTGGGGGCCCGGTTGTCGCTCTGTGGCATCGATGTCACCGTTTTTGGCCGGCGTGCGCACGTCGCGGCGATCCGCACCCACGGCCTGATCCTTGAGGCGCCGCACGAACGGCTGGTCTGCAAAGAGATCGACTCTATCACGACGCTCGACGATCTCGCTGCCCCACCCGACCTCGTCCTGCTGACCGTGAAAGCCTATGATACCCGCGCCGCCCTGGAGATCCTCCGCCCGGTGCTCCACGCGGGCGTGCGGATCCTTTCGCTGCAAAACGGCATCGGCAATGAAGAGTTGATCGCGACGGCGGCCGGCGCTCATCGGACGGTCGCGGGGAGTATCACGATCAGCGCACGATGTCCGCGGCCGGGAGTGGTCCGACAGAATAGCGAGGCGGGGGGTATTGCCGTGGCGCCCGTGGACCCCCGGCAGGATTCGGCGGACCTGGTCGCGCTCTTCAAAGGGGCGGGCCTGTCGGCCCAATATCACCGGGACTTTCGGGCGATGAAGTGGAGCAAGCTCCTCCTGAATATGTTCACCAACGCCACCGCGGCGATTTTGGATCTGCCTCCGGTTGAGGTGGTCGACCACCCTAAGCTCTTTCGTGTTGAGCGGGACGCGTTTCGCGAAGCCGGCCGTGTGATGCGTGTGCTCGGGCTTCGCCCGGTGACGTTGCCTGGGTATCCGGTCCCCCTATGGCAGGCCGCGGTCGCCGCGCCTCCCTGGATGATCCGGCCCGTCCTCCGCCGATACATTCGCAGGGGTCGGGGCGAGGAAAGGCCTTCGCTGTGGCATGATCTTCATCGGGGTCGGCCCCAGAGCGAAGTGGAGGTGCTCAACGGCGCCGTGGTGCAGGAGGGAGGCCGGCTGGGGGTACCGACGCCGGTCAACGCTGTGTTGACCGAAGTCCTCATCGGTCTCGCCGGTGGACGTCAGGACCCCGCTCAGTTTCGACACCGACCGGAGGCGCTGCTCGCACTGCTCAACGGGGGGAGCCGTGGTGCGGCCCCGCCACAGGTGCTATAATGGCCCCGAGAGACGGGCCGTAGCGCAGCTTGGTAGCGCACCTGAATGGGGTTCAGGTGGTCGCCGGTTCAAATCCGGCCGGCCCGACCATGTTCTAAAGGGTTTCCGCGCGATGACCGTTTCCGACTCGGCCGCTTGTGCCTTACTCGTGCCTTAACAGGCAGGGCTGAATGAGCGTAAATCGCGAGGGAGGCAGCACATGGAACGCATCAAGTGGCAGGATGTCCCGGCCGAAACGCCCGAAGGGATGCCGGGAGTTCGAATCCACTGGGTCATCGATAAGACCCGAGGCGCTGAGAACTTCGCTATGCGCGTCTTTGAGGTGGCGCCGGGGGCCAGCACGCCGTATCACCACCATTGGTACGAGCAGGAGATGTACTTCCTGGAAGGAGAGGGGGTCGCGGTCTCTCCGCAAGGCGAACAGCTGCTGACGCCCGGGAACGTGCTTTGGGTCCAACCCGAAGAACCCCACGCGATTCGGAATACGGGGTCCGTGCCGATGAAGTTTATCTGTTGCGTGCCCACCAAAAAGTCCTAAGAACGGCTGGGCCTGCGGGCCATTTCGCACAACCCGGCTAGTGCAACTCTGCGAGCTTTGTGCTCGGCGAATCTCGCGAAGCCTTCACGACGGTCTTCGCGGCCAGGAGCATCATGCGCGTCGCCGTGATGGGTGGCTCGCTGGGCGGGTTGAATGCCGCCGTCTGGCTGCGAGACGCGGGGTGCGATGTCGAGGTTTACGAGCGCTCGCGTTCTCCACTCGAAGGGCGCGGCGCGGGCATTGTTCTCCATCCGGCAGTACTCCGGTATTTCACGCGACATCGAGTCCTAGACGTCCGCCGAATCAGCGCCCCCGTCCAATATGCTCGCTACCTCGCACGCGCGGGGACAGTCGCCCACGAGGTGCCCGCCCGCTACCGATTCACGTCATGGACGGCCCTCTACCAAGCGTTGCTCCGCAGTTTCGACCGCGAACGTTACCACCTCGGCGACGAAATCCTCGGATTCGAGGACGATGCTGGTGGGGTCAATGTTCGCCTTGGGGGCGACCAGTGCATTCGATGCGATCTGCTGGTCTGCGCCGATGGCATCATGTCGACTGCCCGACAGATCCTGCTCCCCAGTACCACGCCGCAGTATGCTGGTTACGTCGCGTGGCGAGGCACCGTGGAGGCAGAGGAACTCGCACACAACACCTGGGCGAGCTTGCAGGATGCCGTCACCTATTTCCTACTGCCGAACAGTCACATTCTCGCCTACCCTATTCCCCGCATCGACGACATGCCGACGTCCGCTCGACCGATCAACTGGATTTGGTATCGAAACGTCACGCAGGGTCCCGATCTCGATGATCTCATGACCGATCCTGATGGTTTCCGCCACGCCGTTTCCATGCCTCCCGGGCAGTTGCGCGACACCTACCTTCGGGATCTCCGAGAGGCCGCACGCGACCTACTTCCATCTGCGCTCGCTGAAATGGTCGCCAGGACCGCGAGGCCGTTCCTCCAGGTGATCGTAGATGTTGAGGTGCCCCGGATGGCGTTTGGCCGAATCTGTCTTATCGGCGACGCCGCGTTCACGCTTCGGCCGCACGCGGCCGCCGGTACCGCAAAGGCAGCCGAGGACGCCTGGCAACTCGCGCAGGCCGTGATCAAGTTCGACGACGTCGTGGCGGCGCTTGAGGGGTGGGAACCCGGTCAACTTACGCTTGGCCGGCAGGTCCTAGCGCGATCACGCGAGGCCGGAAGGCGCCTGCAGATCGAAGGAACCTGGCGGGTCGGCGAACCGCTGCCCTTCGGGCTGTATAGGGTGGGCGACAGCAGCCAAATCGACCTCGACGACCCGCCCGCGCCTGCGACAGGAACAAATCAGCGCACCTCTACGCCGAGGTCTTTGGGATGACGCGGGTATCAAAACTCTTGGTACTGGCGGGACTCTTGCCTTAGATTTGCCTTGAACGGAGCGCCCGGCTGGCTGTAGGTCTTCGAGGTCGACCTCGGCTAACAACTCACCGATCGGCCGCTTGAAATATCGTTCCAGTCGTTGCACAACCGGCGACTCAGGATTGGGTCGCCATCTACCGGACTCCAGATGCCCGAGATATGACGAATCACAGCGCAGATCGTGCGCCAGGGCCGTTCGCGGCGTTTTCCGGGACCGCCGCAGGAACTCAAGCAAGGTCATGCCGGCCGACCCCCTTTCTTGTTCCTGAACCTGCGCCCATGGTTAACTTGTGTTACTCGCAATGGAAGACAGCCAAGTAACATTTAAGGGTCGCATGGAGGCGAGATGCAAGTAACGCGGGACGAATCCCGACTCATTCGGGCGGCCATCCACTTCGCGAATCTGCAGCGTATCACGTCACCAGAGCAGGTCGAGGCGATGTTCTTTCAGTTAGGACCCCAGCAGACGGGCCCTACGTTCAAAGCCCTCAGCCTCTCCCCCATCTCGGCTGAGGCCGCGATCGCTGCCTTTCGTGATAACGACCAGGCCGAGCTACGGCGCTGGCTTACGGAGATTGCCGAGCGCGGTGTCGCTGCGCGCGACCGGATTCGGGACGAGGTCAACGTCCGCCTTCGGGCCGTGAACGTGCATCCGATCTTCGACGGGAGACGGCTTCGGCTTGAGGTGTGGCCCAGCAGCGGCGTGCAGGCTGCCTATGCGTATGCAGTGGCGATGATCCTGGACGACGAGCGGGGACTCACGAACCGACTAGGGCACTGCCCCGGCCGATCACCGATGCATCCGTGCGGCCGGTTTGTGTTGACGCTCGAGGGGCGCCCGCGGCGATTCTGCAGCGTTGCGCACCGGCTCGCCTGGAATCGCGCCGATGCCAAAGAACGGGTCTGGAGATCGCGCCATCCCGGGGAGGGCCCTCGTCCAGTGGGTCCTCGAGGGAGTGCGTAGAGCCCCCCAAACCGACCCTTCACCTCTCGGATCCTGCCCCTTACTCCGCCTTGCACAGAATTAGCATATATGCTAATATGGTCTAGACCGTGGAATCACGCCTAACCTGGTCCACCGTCTTCTACGTCGCCCCCTCCGGGCGCGCACCGGCCGAGGAATGGCTGGACGGGCAGGACGAGGAGGTCCAGGAGCGGGCCATCGCGTTGCTGCAGGTCCTTCGGGGGCAAGGTGGGCGGCTGGGGATGCCCCACGCGAAGCACCTGCGCGGGAAGGTTTGGGAGTTGCGCTTCCAGGCGCGCAGCGGAGCGTACCGGCTTCTGTATGCGGCCATGAGCGGGCAGCGTATCCTGGTCTTGCATGGGTTTCGGAAGGCGACCCGGGAGACGCCGCAGGGGAAACTGAGAACCGCCGAGGTCCGGCTGGCGGAGTTCGAGCGATCGGACAGGACAGACAGACCGAAAGGGAGGTAGCGGCCATCATGGGACGCAGGCGACGATCTGCTGTGAGCACCACGGGGTGGGAGGAGAAGGTACTAACTCGTCCTGGGGCGGCCGAGCGCGTGGCGCAATACCGAGCCGAGGTCGAGACGGGCCGCTTCGTCGAACAGTTGGTAGAGGCTTCGGGGAAAACACAGCGAAGCATCGCGGCGCTGGCGCGGGTGCCGGAGCCGAACCTCACGAGGATCAAGCGTGGGGAGATCCTGCCGTCGCTGGATACGATCGCGCGGCTGACCTGGGCGGCGCTCGGCACCGGCCTTGAGCTGAGGCCTCAGGGCCGTCGGTCGAAGAAGGTCGAGCCGATCGTCCTGCGGTTCGCATCCCGGCGGCAGAAGGGAATGGTTGCGCAGGGTTAGCCGGGCGGCATGGTCCCATTCGGAGTATTACGATACGGGGAGGTCGCCGTTGAAGTATTACATCCAGATCACCGCGTTCGCGCCCGACCCGGCCGACTGGGCCAAGGGCGAGAGACAACGGGACGAACTCCTTACTGAGCACAAGATTCATGTGGAACGCAAAGGCGATGATCTCGGCTTCATCGTGGCAACAGCTGATATCGAGGCTGATTCGCCAGAGACAGCAGCACGGCAGTTGATTCTTCAGATCAAATCGGCGAAGGTGATTCGTGACCAGGAGGGCGCATTGGTCGACGCCACATGGCACGATGACGGAGGTCACAAGCACAATCTGCCACTTGATCCTCTCGCGGCGTCAGTTGCATGGACCGTCGGCAGAAAGGGCCCGGGAACACCGTCCGGAATTCCGGGCGAAGACAACCCGCAACGGCGCCAGTATGAAGGTGGGCCCAAGTTCGATCCCAAGGAGCCTTGGTGAGAATCTCTTGTGTCTTCCTCGTGCACGGCGGCGACGGAAGATGGACCCGGAAGAAGCGGGATGAGAGGTGAAAAACATTAGCAGCCAATCTTCGACGGGGCAAACATCAGTCGTCCTGCTACCTGCAGAATTCCTTATCGACTACGGCAAGGGCGCGTTTCTCGGTGAATGCCTGGTCCCACTCCGCGGGGACCAGCTCTGCATGGACGAGAAAGGCAACGTGTACATCCAAATCGTCACGCACGACTGATTAGTAGCCCCCCGGTGTTCGATAGTCGAGCTTGTGCCTTCCTCGTGCCAAAACAGGACCAAAATCGGCCCACCAGACCCGAACAGACCCCACGAAACCCAAGATAGGGGAGGGCCGCAAAACGCAGGTGCTGCACGGCTTTCCGCATGATTGCCGCGTCTTCGCGGTGTTCGCTAAGAAGCCCGAAGCATAGATGGGGTTCAGGTGGTCGCCGGTTCAAATCCGGCAGGACCGACCAAAGCAACATGGGTCCAGCCCGGAGACATAGGGAACACTTTGTACCTAGGACATGGGTAACACTTTCGGCCCAACCGGATTGTCGAGCGGTTCAAGCACGCGCGTCTCCAGATCAAGGTAGCCCAAGTCATAATCCATAAAGCTGACCAGCCAGATGCCGTCGTGCACTTCTTTAATGCCGACGGCTTGTCCCGCAAAGACCTGGCTGAGATTGATTTTGGCCGTGCGCAGACAGATGCGCCCGCACTGCGTGCCCACGATGGTTTTGTCGTGGAGCGGATAGTCGATATCTGGTAAGCCCGTGTAGGGACGTGGAGACGGATGGTAGACTTCGGCCGGACATTTCATGTTCAGCGCTTCGTGCGGGCGTTCGGTGTTGAAGATGTCGAGAAATTTGTCAACGCGGGCCTGCTGCTG
>DATGHU010000009.1 GCA_035307765.1 bacterium
GAGCCTCCACCTTGTGGGAAAGATCGGGTGTATGGTACCCTGGCATCGGCGTACTCCTTTCCCCTCCCCGGCCAGGGAGGTTCCGGTGTGTGATCCCTTGGAAAGGGTACGCCGCTTGAATTTACACACCTTTTGATCCTAACTCATTTCCTTTTCGGTTTCCCTCAACATCGCCAGAGTTGTAGGAGCCTCAATCCCATGTCTGATGGCTCTCTTAATGTTCTCAAGCTCTCGGTGTGCCTGATGATGCCGCCGGCGAAGTTCAGCAAAGGTCTAGCATGCACGTCCTCGTTTCGATCTGTTCCGCCGTCTTTTTGGTAATCACGGTCCATCGAACTTGAGGGTTTTACTCCTGGCTCAGTCGGGTCACCCATCATGCTCCACCTAAATTTAAATTAGTATTCGGTGGTTCTTGTGTTGCTTTGGGGCGAAGGTTTTCCATGCCACCCGTATGGTCCCTGCCGAACAGGGGCGTTAGTTCTTACGGCAGCGCCATGGCCGAGCCGCAGGGAACCGTGTGCTGCCGGCGCCAGCAGGTACTTTGCCGCCAAGCACGGTACCCTATGGTGGATGGCGCGCTGTTCATTGCGTCGATGGGCCACTTGATCGCACCCGACGATGATGTACAGTGGCGCGGCGCTCCTCGGCACTATGGACCTGCTCCTCGCTGGCGCCCGTCAGTTTGGCCTTGCGGTCGCGGTGTTCGCGGTTGCCGGGGTGAGCATGATCACGTTCACGGTCAACACAATGCTGCAGATCGCCGGTCCCGAGCACATACGCGGCCGCGTCATGTCCATGTACGTGCTCGTCACGGGCGGATTGCCTCCGGTCGGTGCGCCGGAACTGTGCAGCGCCCCGACCGAACTAGCAATTGCAGGCGCCATCGGCGCATGTTCGGCAGCTGCCGTGCTCCGGTGGCATCAACTGACGCGGCCGGCCGGCACACCGACCGTGACCACCGTTGCCGCGGTCTCGGGCAACGGAACCGGCGGGGAGCACTGACGTGCGCAACTCCCCCTCCGTGTTCGGAGCGATGGCCGACGCGCCTTACCTGTGGCTGTGGAACGCCACGCTCGCCAGCAACTCCGGTCGGTATGCCGTCATGCTCGTCGCCAGTTGGCTGGCCTTTCAGTTGACGCGGTCCCCGGTCGGCCCCGGACTCGTGTCGTTCCTCGCGTTCTCCCCAGCGCTCGTCGTGGGGCCGGTCGCAGGCGTGCTTGCCGATCGGGTCGACCGGCGACGGCTCATCTGGTTGGGCGCGGCCATCGGCGCCGGCGCCACCATCGTTGCCGCGGTCGCCGGGGCCGCGCGAGGATTCGACATGAAACTTGTACTGCTACTGGCCGCTTCTTGCGGTGTCGGCATGGCGCTCGAGCAGCCCGCGCGCGTGTCCCTGGTGCCCGTGATCGTCCGCCCCGCGCAGCGGCTCAACGCCTTCTCGCTGATGCGGATCCCGGTGCAGGGGGCTCAGTTTGCGGGTCCGGTGCTGACGACCGGCGTGCTGGTCCGGTACGGACCAGTGGCTGCCCTTGGCGTCTGCACGATCATGTACGCGCTCACCGCGGTCCTCATCGCCCGCGTGGAGGTGCCGGTACCGGCGCGGCCCGAGACCCGTGAGAGCGTCGTGGACGAGATCCGGACGGCCGTTGCCTACGTGTCGCGCGAGCGCATGCTGGGCATCCTCACCCTGTTCGTCGGCGCCCATTGCGCGCTGACGATGGCGTTCATGGGGGTATTGCCGAGCCTCGCGACCATGGTGCTCCACGGCAACGACGCCACGTTCGGTACCTTGATGACGGCGGTCGGCCTGGGCGCCGTGGTCGGCCCGCTCTTCCTCGCCTGGCGGGCGCAGCGGGTCAACGAGCGTCGTTACCTCGTGGCGACCGCGCTCCTGAGCGGGATCACGCTGGTCGCGCTCGGGCTTAGTCGCACCTTGGCGGTCGCCGTGGCGATGGCGACCGCGGCCGGGGCCACGCAGGCGTTGTTCATGATCCTGATCGATAACCGATCACAGACCATGTCCGTCGACGCGATGCGCGGCAGGGTCGCCGCGTTTGTGTATTTCTTCACCGGTGGGGTGATGGGCATCTTCAACCTGCTGCTTAGCGCGATGGCGGACTGGATCGGTTCGGAGGTTACGCTCGCGATCTGCGGCCTGGCCTTCGTCGCCGCTACCTGCGGCCTGCTAATCCGCGTCCCGCAGTTGCGGTGGACGCCGCCCGTCCCCATGGAAGAGCAGCCCGCGTCGTGACCCCCGGGAACCTCCCGGCGGGCGAATCCGGTTCTCGCGGGATTCCGCTGTTAAAAAGCGTAGCAATGTCAGATGGTTAACCAATTTTCTCTGCACTTATTAGGCAATACGACCGCGGTCTTCGCTGGCGAGGCGGGACAGAATATTGTTGCGACTGCCGTGGTTCATGGCGAACCTATGCACCCGTACCCCGATACATAGGTACCTGATATTCGGCCGGCGGCCCCCAGGATAACCTGGTTCAACGACCTTCATAGAGAGACCGAGGAACGGGTGGCGGAATTGGAGGCTGCGCTTCAGGCTCCAGCCAAGCCAGCGGTGGCAGCTCTCCCTGTAACGGTCGAACGCTATGCTACGCGAACTGAAGCAGGTCCTAAACCGAGACAACGCCCGCGCCAGGTGCATCTCGGCCACGTTGATCCGGGAAGTCATCCTGTGCCGGCACGGAGGCCGCATAGTGGCAGAACTTCGTGGCAATTTGCAGGGATTCTGGACCTTTCTTGCGATTCGAGTGGTGTCGGGAGGGGGATTTTTGCATTTCCGAAAAACCCCGTGGCCGTAGCCCCGTCGGTTTCTGGAAATTGCAGCAGGGCCTTGGTCGTGGGGGAATTATGCCCTGGGCAATGGCCTCCTTGATATGTTCAAGTCTCCGCCGGGCCTGGCTAAGTGCGGACTTGAGCGCCCGCGTGGTCGTGATGTACCTTGGCAAGGTTGTCACATTGCCAAGGCAGGAATCTGTCTGGTCAGCTGCCAATGTTCTCGTCTATAGTCGATTGTTGACAGTTAACGGAGCTGAGCACTGATGAGCGTCGTCTCTGCTTAATGCTAGAAGGGGCTCGCCGAAGGACTCGCGTTATGCGGGGTCATTGACCTCCAAGAGTGGGAGCGATTCTACAACTACGAACGACCCCATGGCGGCCTCCAGGGGCAAACGCCCTACGAACGGCTCCGGGAAAAACTCCAGTCGGTGTGTCACGGATGACCGGTCAACCTACAGCTAAGCCCCAACAAAGAAACAAATTCACCCTGATCGACAGCAAAGGAATGGGCCCGACTCCCAGTGTCTTACCATACACCTTTCGGATGTCAGTGAGTTCCAGCGATGCCTCATGTTATGCGCTTCTGGCCGGGCCCCAAGAAGGCTCCCTCCAGGCCTGTTCCATCAGCGATATGTACGTTCAAAAGGCCGGGACTTCATGACGATCTTCGCCTTCCAGTCTGGGCACGATGTATACTGCGCTTGTAAGAATGTCCTGCAGCACTTCCAAATCGCGATAGGAGTCGGCAAGACCGGACCACATTGGAGCCTCGCCACGAACATACCTCGCAAACTGCGCAATTTCATTGGTGTAGGGGCTGTCACGAGGTATCGCTAGTTCCTGCCAACCAGGAGGCTGCAGCGTAAATAGCGTCGTGCGCGGGTATCGATAGGGCCGGTGGGGATACCAGAGTTCAACTCGCAGATTACCCTGAGTTCCGTATACTGTAATTTCCTCCCCACACTCCATTCCGCGCAATTGATGGTGAGTTGCCAGAACCCCATCGGTAAGTTCCAGGATGACCGTCCCCAGGTTGTGGTCGACGTCTCGATATACAGCACTATGAACCCGCACGATATCACCCAGCCAAAAGCGCAACAAGTTGATGTGATGAATGCTATTCTCCGTCAACCAATCGGACGGAAGATCGTGTGGCCCCCGCTCAGCACGGGGGCTTCCTGTCTCACTATAAGTGCGGTAATGGGGCGGAAAAGCGAGTCGACACGAACTAACAACGGCACGAACACGACCTATCGCTCCATCATCGATCAGTTTCTTGACGTGCAAACAATCGTTATCGTAGCGGCGATGGTATGCAACCATGCACTTGACGCCCTTGTCATCCACGGTAGCAATTGCCTGCCTTGCCTCATGCAAATTGTAGGCAATCGGTTTCTCAACGAGGATCGCCTTTCCCGTTGCTGCAGCTTCGGCAATCAAGTGCACATGTGATGGGGCAGGAGTGCAAAGGATGACCGCATCGAAGTGAACTGCGTCGAGGGCTGCCTTCAGGGAAGAAAAGACCGGTGCGTGAAAGGCAGCAGCAACAGCAGTTGCTCGTTCCGGGACTGTGTCTATGGCGGCGATCACGGAAATCTCGGGCTGAAGCCCAAGCAGCGCCGGCACGTGTTCAGCTTGTGCAATGTAGCCACACCCAACTAGTGCTAGCTTTAGGACGTTGCTCACGCACCATCCTCCACCAGAGCACCGGGAAGCCGTGCAGCTAGAGGGCATCTAACAGGATACTCGCGAAGGAGCGCTAGGGAACGGATCGCTCGCTCGTAAGAATGCCTCAGCGTCTTCTTCCCCTTGCGGCCCCCCCGAGCTACTCGTCAGAAACTATCAGCCGAGGCAGAGCATACATCCGTGCCAAAAACACTGTCAAGCAGCCGACGAGACCCATGCCACGCAAACCCCTGTCGTACCATCGATGCCTGCGGTCGCCGCCGACCGATACGTTATTGTAGAATGCCGGCCGCGACGCGCGCAGCGTTTCCTCCTGAGGATCTCCGGGGCGGTCGAACGCTTTGCGAGTGCGATTCGGCCGGGATGGCGGCCCAGGAGGATGATCCGCGAAGGTGGCGTGATGGCCCGTCCCCATCACGTCCGAAAGCGTGAGCGGCGACGGCGGCAACGCGTCCTCTACACCCCGCGGCAGGGCGACGAGTGTTCCTTCCGCCTTGGGGCACACTCACGGCTTCGGCTTGGGCTCCGCCGACCTCACCCGTACCGAAGAATCCGCTGTGGATGCACGACGTGAGCAAGCCCTCCGTGGATCTTGACCCTTGACCCAGCTCTCCGGTTTATTGTACATTGAGTGTGCAATCACAAACACGGTGCTCGAGCCGATCCAACGCTTTGACCTCTTCCAAGTGGAGAACCAGATGGCGATCGATCGAGTCCCGCCCGTGCTCCACAAGGGCGCCCTCGTGAAGCCTCCTGCGCTGTCGCAGGCGGCGGGCAACGCTGCGCCCATTTCAAATAGAGTCGTGTGAAATGACCGACGACCTTCGCGTCGCCCATATTTCATGTCCGCCCGGCCAATCGGCCCGCGGTCGAACGGTAGTTGGGTACCAGCAGGATGGGACGGAACTCGCGTTGTCGGTGCTTGTCATGAACGGTGCGAGTCAAGGTCCGACCGTCTACATGGGGGGTGCTCTTTTACGGCGGCGAACCATCTGGCGCGGAGGTCATCCGCCAGATCATGCGCGAGCGAGTGGACGCGTCGGCCCTTGCCGGACGGCTCATCGCCATCCCGATTCAGAATCCCTTAGCCCTCCGCACGAGTACATACCACGACATCGAGGATCGGCTGCATGCTCGACGGTCAGCGTCGGCTTGCCCTGAGCGAGCGCCATGTCGGCGAGCAATCCGACCAGCCGCTCCTCGAATCCGCCGCTGCGGGTCACCCCTGACCGTGGCGGCTTCGTGCACCCGCAGGCACCGGTCGGGGCTGGGTGACGGAAGGTCAGATCGTCTCGCTGATCCGGGATCCGGGGGGGATACGGTGGAAGAAATCGCGAGCCCGACCGACGGGTACGTCCTCGCGTATCCGCGCCACGGCAACCATGCCGCAGCCAGCGGCGACGTCGTCGTGTTCGTGGCGCCAATTCATCCGCCGGTCGATTGAACAAGCCGAGCGGGATGCTCGCAGGAAAGGTCATGACACAAGAGGACAGCAGAGTCGCGATCGTGACTGGCGGGGGATCGGGAATCGGTCGAGCCATCGCGCTTGCGCTCGCAGCCGACCGTTGCGCCATTGCGATCTTCGATCGTAACACTCGGAACGGTGCCGCCGTCGCGTCGGAGATCGAGCGCTCAGGACAGCGGGCACGTGCCTACGAGATCGATGTGACCGTGAGCGGGGGGGTCCATCAGGCGGTTGAGGAGGTGGTGAAGACGTTCGGCCGGATCGACGTACTGGTGAACAACGCCGGGATCGGCGTCCTCGGCTCGGTCGAGGAACTCGCAGAGGAGGAGTGGGACCGTGTGATGTCGGTCAACGTCAAGAGCGTCTTCCTATGCTCGCGAGCCGTCATCCCCCATATGGCGGCGCGTGGGGGCGGTCGCATCATTAACGTCGCATCGGTCGCCGGGCTGGTGGCCTCTCCAGGCCGCGCCGCCTACTGCGCGTCGAAGGGCGCCGTCGTGATGCTCACGCGCGCAATGGCGCTTGACTGTGCCCCCCGGAACATTAACGTGAACTCAATCTGTCCGGGGGTGGTCATCACGCCGATGACCGAGAAGTCGCTGCGCGATCCTGCGGACCGCCAGCGAAGGATCGACGGCACGCCGCTCAAACGGCTCGCGCAGCCCGAGGAGATCGCCCCAGCCGCCGTCTATCTGGCTGGCCCCGGAGGCAGCTTTGTGACTGGTTCCACGCTGGTTGTCGATGGCGGCTGGAGCATCGATTGAGCATGCCTTCGACCGGTCGGTGCGGTGCGGCGCGTGCCGCCTGGCGATCACTCTTTCGGCACAGGGTCTAATTGGCAGATTTGGTGAACAGGAGGAGGCGTCCGATGTCCACAAGTTCCCAGCTTCGTCCCTGGCAACTGGCCGGATTGGCGGCCGTTCTCGCCTTCGTTGTCGCGGCCGGCGACCCCGCATCGTCCAGCGCTGCGGGCTCCCCACGGTCGGGAGGCTCGATCAACATCGCCATCGTCGGCGACCCGGGTACGATCAACCCGCTGAAGGATGGCGGTATCGCCGATAACTACGTGTCCGAGCTCATTCGCGACCGGCTCGTGTGCAGCGGTCGGGACGGGGGCATCGTGCCCTGTCTCGCGACGAGCTGGAATACGCCGAACTCGACGACGTTCATCTTCCATCTTCGCCGGGGGGTGAAGTTCAGTAACGGAGCGCCGTTTACGGCGGCCGATGCGAAGTACACGTACGACCAAGTCGCGTTCGGCAAGGATTCCGACTTTAACGGCGCGGAGGGACCGATCAAGGACACGAAGGTCATCGACGACCACACGTTCGAAATCGACCTCTCGAGCCCCGACCCCTACTTCCTCGAGTACATGTCGCTGAACTCCGACATGGGGATCATCCCGCAGGGCTGGCTCGCACAGTGCGGGCAGAGCTGCGACACGACCGTCGTCGGGACGGGTCCGTTCACAGTGACGGAGTGGGTCAAGGGCGATCACCTCACGCTCCAGCGGAATCCGAACTACTGGGACAGCCCGCGTCCATACCTTCAACAGATCAGATTCAAGGTGACGCCTGACCCTTCCGCTCAGGTGCTCCAGCTCAAGGCGGGCGCCGCGGACATCCTCTTTCAGGTTCCGTTCAAGGAGCTCCAGAGTCTTTCGCAAGCACCCGGCATCACAGTCGGAAAGCACGGTTCGGGCAGCATGACTGAGATCATCTGGAATAATCGCGTCGCACCCTTCAACAATCTCAAAGTGACCCAGGCTCTTTCCTTCGCGATCGACCGGAACCAGATCGGGCAAGTCGCGATGTACGGCTACGCTGATCCGATGACGGATCTCCTGCCGCCGTTCCACTGGGGCCACGATGCCTCGTACCCAGCCCCCACGTACGATCCCAACAAGGCCAAGGAGCTGCTCACCCAGGCGGGGTACGACGCCAACCACCCGCTCTCGTTCGAGTTGCGGATCATCAACAATCAAGACTTCATCGATGAGGCGACGCTCATCCAGCAACAGCTCCAGCAGATCGGCGTCCAAGTGAAGGTGACCCCCCTCGACAAGGCGACGTTTCTCGCGCCGATGTTCTACACGAAGGACGCCCACAACCTCACGTGGCAGGCGGCGCTGGAGCGGTACACGTTCGGGGCCGACACCCCATCGATCGTGTGGCAAACCTACGACACGGGCAGCTACATCAACTTCGGCGGTGTCAATCTTCCAGGCGGTCTCAAGGATTCGACCCTGCAGAACCTCATCGATCGGGCGAAGGTAGAGACCGACAAGACGAAGGCGAAGGCGCTCTTCTCGCAGATCTCTACCCAGGTCGACAAGGACGCCCTGACTGTGCGTCTGCCATGGCAGAACAACGTCATGGCATATCGGAACCGTGTACAGGACTTCCATGTACTCACGGCGTTCGAGTACCCGCTCCAGTACGTATGGGTGAACGACGGGAAGTAGGCAGGAGGGCAGCCCGAGCGGCGTGAGGCACCCGGGACGCTGACGGATGTGGCGGTATACCGCGAGGCGGGTCCTCCTTGTGGTTCCTGTGCTGCTCGGGTTGTCGATCCTGGTCTTCCTTCTCATCCATCTCGCGCCCGGCGACCCGGTCACGGTCCAGCTCGGGATACATGCGACGGCCGAGACTGCCGCGCGGTTGCGAAGCAGTCTCGGCCTCAACGCCCCGCTCCCCGTCCAGTACGCTCTGTGGCTCAACCGCGTCGTGCGCCTGGATCTCGGGACCTCACTGTACGCTCACGCGCCGGTCACCGAACTCATCGCGCAGCGATTCCCCACCACACTCGCGCTAACCGTCGCGAGCATCCTCTTGTCGCTCGTCATTGGCGTGCCGCTCGGGGTCGTGTCGGCGACTCGGCGCGACGGGATCATCGACAATGGTGGTCGCCTGTTTTCGATCATCGATGTATCGATCCCGGTGTTCTGGCTCGGGTTCCTGCTCATTCTCGCCTTTGCGATTGGTATCCCGGTCTTCCCGCCAGGTGGATCGGTGAGCGAGTACGGCCCAATCGCGCTCGTCCTCCCATCGGTCACACTCGGCGCCTCGTTCGCGGGGGTCGTCGTCCGATTTACCCGCGCCGCGATGCTGGAGGTGCTCGGCGAGGATTACATCCGAACGGCACAAGCGAAGGGGCTCTCGACGTTCGCCGTGAACTACCGCCATGCGCTCGGGAACTCACTCATCCCGCTCGTGACGGTCGTCGGGCTCCAGGTCGGGGTCCTCCTCTCCGGAGCGGTCCTTACCGAGACGGTCTTCTCGCTCCCGGGGCTCGGGCTGCTCATGGTAGGCGCCGTCGCGGCACGTGACTACCCGATGATCCTCGGGACCGTTCTCTTCGTGGCAGTGCTGGTCGTGCTCGCGAATCTCGCCGTCGATCTTCTGTACGGAGTGCTCGATCCTCGCGTTCGCTATGAGTGACCATTCCACAAACGTCGACCAGACGCTCTCTGTGGCGGTCTCCGAGAACGCCGTGCTCGAATGGGCCGACGACGGATGGCTCGGCCGCCTCCGCCGCAATCGCCTTGCCCTCGTTGGAACCGCCGGCATCGCGCTGTTCCTGAGCGTCGGCCTGTTCGCGCCACTCATCGAGCCATATCCGTGGAGCCAGTTTGACCTTGCGCATCGCCTGAGCGGTCCGACGCTCCGCCACGTGTTCGGCACCGATCAGTTCGGGCGAGACATCCTTTCGCGCACGATCTACGGGGCTCGGGTATCGATGCTGGTCGCCCTGGCCGCAACGGCGATCGGGACCGTCGGAGGCGTCCTCATCGGTACGGCGGCAGGCTTCATGGGTGGCTGGATCGACGAGTTGTCGATGCGGACTATGGACATCATCCTCGCGTTCCCCCAGATCGTGCTCGCGATCGCCGTCGCGGCGTTGCTCGGCCCGAGCCTCATCAACGTCATCTGGATCGTCGGCCTGCTCATGGTTCCCCAGTTCGCTCGGGTCACACGAGGCTCCGTAATCGGTGTGATGAACCTCGAATACATCACGGCCACCCGGACCATCGGGCAAAGCGAGGTCATGATCGTCGTACGGCACATCCTCCCGAACATCGTCGGCCCGCTCATCGTGCTCGCCTCCCTCGCCATCCCCGGCGCGATCATTACCGAGGCTGCCCTCAGCTTCCTCGGCGCCGGCGTGCAGCTCCCCGAACCGAGTTGGGGTAATCTCCTGTCTGGGGGCAACGCCTACCTGCTCCAGGCGCCGTGGCTCTCGATATTCCCCGGGCTCGCCATCACTCTCGCCGTCCTCTCATTCAACCTCCTCGGCGACGGGCTTCGCGATGCCCTCGATGTATCGGGCGGACCGGCATGACGCAGGTCGTGATTCTCGCTGGCTTGACGCGGCCGTTCGTCATGCGATCTCGAAAGTCGCAAGGCGCCGGTGCCTTGGACCGGGGCCGATGGTGAGCCTCCAAGGCGGTGACCCACTGCTGACCGTGCGTGACCTCGCCGTCGACCTGCGTCAGCGTCATGGTGTTGTCCATGCCGTCCGCGGCCTCTCGTACTCGCTCGACAAGGGTGAGGCGATGGGCATGGTTGGCGAGTCAGGATCTGGCAAGACAATCAGCTCGCTCGCATTGCTCGGACTCCTCCCGGCTGGGAGAAGCCGCGTGGTTCGCGGGAGCATACTCTTCGCCGGTCGTGACATCGTGGGAATGCAAGATACAGAGCTCCGGGCATTGCGGGGCGGGCGGATCTCGATGGTGTTCCAGAACCCGCTCTCGAGCCTCAACCCGGTCATGACGATCGGCCGCCAGCTCACTGAGGCGATTCGTCTCCATCTCGAGCTGTCAGCCGATGAAGCATGTCGGCGAGCGATCGAGATGCTCGAGCTCGTCGGGATCCCCAACCCGAAACGACGCCTCGGCGACTACCCACACCAGTTCAGCGGCGGCATGCGACAGCGGGTCATGATCGCGATGGCCCTGTCGTGCCGACCGGATCTGATCGTCGCCGACGAGCCGACCACCGCGCTTGACGTGACGATCCAAGCGCAGGTCCTCGATTTACTGAACAGGCTCCGACACGAGTTGGGTATGGCGGTCATCCTGATCAGCCACGACCTCGGAGTCGTCGCGGATACGACCGACCGGATCGCGATCATGTACGCGGGTCGGATCGTGGAAACGGGGCCGACGAGACAGGTGCTCGGCGCTCCGCGACACCCGTACACAATTGGGTTGTTGCGCTCTATACCGCCCCTTGACGGTCCGCGTCGTCGGGATCTCGCGGCAATCGAGGGCGCGCCCCCCGATCTGTCGGTCGATATCACCGGTTGCCCGTTCCGCGACAGGTGCGCCTGGGCGATCCAAGAGTGCGCGGAGATCGATCCGCCCGTCGAGCCCGTGGCGCATCGGCACACGGTTGCGTGTTGGGTGAAACCGGCGGAAACGGTGGAGACGACGTGAGCGACGAGCGATTGGTGGTAACTTCGATGCCAGCAGGTACCGCGCCGCCGCTTCTCGAGGTGGAGCGCCTCCGCGTGTGGTTCCCCGTGCGGCGTGGCGTCCTCCGCCGTCGGGTCGGGTGGGCGAAGGCGGTCGACGACGTGTCGTTCACGGTCGGGCACGGCAGCACGATGGCACTCGTGGGCGAGTCGGGCGCCGGCAAGACAACGATAGGACGGGCGGTCGTCCGCATCCAGCCGGTGACATCTGGAACGATCCGCTTCAAGGGGGAGGTCCTGAATGAGTTGGTGGGATCGGATCTTCGCCGAAGGCGTCGTGAGTTCCAGATGATCTTTCAGGATCCCTTTGGCAGCCTGGACCCGCGTCAGGCCGTGGGGGACATTCTCGCTGAGCCCTTGGCCATCCACGGGCTCGCCTCGCCCCGCGAGCGGCCCACGAGAGTTCGCGAGCTTTTATCACTCGTCGGCCTCGACCCGGCTTTCGCGAGCCGATACCCGCGCGAGTTCAGCGGTGGGCAGCGCCAGCGGATCGGGGTCGCCCGGGCGATCGCTGTCCGCCCGGATTTGATCGTTTGCGATGAGCCAGTGAGCTCGCTCGACGTCTCGATCCAGGCACAGGTGATTAACCTCCTGACCCGTTTGCAGGGTGAGCTCGGCGTCGCCTATTTGTTCATCGCGCACGATCTGGCCGTCGTCCGGCACATCGCGGACCGGGTCGCGGTCATGTACCTCGGACGGATCGTCGAAATGGGCAGCGTGGAGGAGGTGTATGCCAACCCCGCGCACCCGTACACGGTCGCGCTCCTTTCCGCCGCCCTCAACCGCCGCGCCAGCCGACGCCGCCGGATCGTCTTATCCGGCGAAATCCCGAGTATCGATCGTCCGCCCGCCGGCTGCAGCTTCCATACCCGGTGCTGGCTCCGGACCCGCCTTGGCAACCCGGAGATCTGCGACCAGGTCGAGCCGGTCCTGCGGGCCGCGACTTGCGGGTGGCCGGTCGCCTGCCATTTCGCGGAGGAGACGCCTCGTCATCAGCCGAACAGAGCGACCGAGGCGGCTGGTGGGACGGTGTGAGGGGAAGCTCGCAAGTTCGGCGGCCCTGTCGCTCATTCGCGTGATCCGCGACGTAGTCATCCGCTAGGGACTCGCCCGGCGGCACGACGCAAATCCAGGAGACGAACGTGACCAAGCGGTCGACGACCCGCTTTTCGCTCTCGTTCCCGTCCTCGATCTCATCGACCCCGATCACGGGTCGCGCGTTCGTGGTCGTCACGAAGAGCGTGGACCGACCATACGTCGTCGCCCCTGGACCAGGCGCACTTGGCGGCGCGGAGCAGGGTATCGAACCGCGTCGGCAGGCAGGCACGTGGAAGAACCGCGTGCCTTTTTTCGGTACGTACCAGAAGAGCGTTCCCTACTTCAGTCCCTGGGTGGCAAGCGCGCCGTTCTTCGGTGTCGACATCGACCGGGTCGAGCCTGACCAGGTATTCGTCATCGATGAATCGGCGCCGGGCTACCCGCCGCTCAGCATTCGCGACATTCCTGCCGGGGATTACTACGTGCAGGCCGTCCTCAACGTGTACACGCGGTTTGTGCGATCGGACGGCCATACCATCTGGGCGCACCTAGATCAGTGGGAGGGCCAGCACTGGAACTCGTCGCCAGGCAACGTCGTGAGCTCGGTCGAACGCGTGCACCTCGATCCCGATTCCGGGTACGACGTCGAGCTCAAGCTCTCGACGCGGCTTCCGGCAGTTACAGTTCCTCCCGATACGGAATATGTCCGCCGGATCAGGTTCGAGAGCCGTCTGCTCAGCGAGTTCTGGGGCCAGCCAATCCGTCTCGGAGCAGTCGTGCTGCTGCCGAAAGGCTACGACGAGCATCCCAACGAGCGGTATCCGGTCATCTATAACAACGAGCACTTTAACCTCGGCGCACCGTTCGGGTTCTCGCCAACTCCGGTTGAAGAGGCGGAGGAGCAGCGGTACATGCGCGAGCTCCGAGGCCTCGAGAACGGACATGAGTTTTACAAGGCTTGGACGTCGGATGACTTTCCCCGGGCCGTCATCGTCACGATGCTCCACCCGACCCCGTACTTCGACAGCTCGTACTGCGTGAACTCGGCGAACGTCGGCCCGTACGGCGATGCGATCATGGCCGAGCTGATCCCCACGCTTGAGGAGACGTTCCGAATCGCGCGGGAGCCCCGGCTTCGCCTTCTCACCGGCGGCTCGACCGGTGGCTGGGTCTCGCTCGGCCTGCAGGTCTATCACCCGGACTTCTTCGGCGGCGCGTGGGCGTTCGCGCCCGATTCCGTTGACTTCCGGCGATACGGCCTCGTCAACATCTACGATGATCCGAACGCCTACCAGGCGCCCAACCGGGAATGGCTTATTCCTGAGCGGGTGTTCTACCGCTCCCCCGATGGCCAGCCCGAGCTCACGCTCCGACAAATGAGCCAGCTCGAGGCGGCGTCGGGCACGCATTGCCGATCGGGCGAGCAACTCGACGTGTGGTACGCCACATTCGGGCCGGTGGGCGACGATGGGTATCCCCGCCCCCTGTGGGACCAGCGGACTGGCGAGATTGACCACGTTGTCGCCGAGTATTGGCGCGACAACGGATACGACCTGCGCAGCTACATCGAGGAACACTGGCCGGAGATCGGACCGGATCTCGTCGGGAAGATCCACGTGTTCTGCGCCGATATGGACGATTACTTCCTCAATCTCGGGGTCTATGCGCTTGAGGAGTGCCTCGAGAACACAGAGGCGCCTTACTACGCTGGCTCGTTCACATACGGTCGCCCGCTCGACGGCCACGTGTGGCATCCGTTGAACCACGCCAAGCTGGTGCGCGAGATGCTGGCTTCGATCCGCGCGCGGCCGCGGGGGCGGCGGCATTCCGCCTCCCGGCCGAGTGCGGTCGCGTACGAGATGGGCCAGAAGCCCCGCAAGCCGGGAGCCTGACGAGCTTCTCGGTGGGCCCCGTCGGCCAGCTGGGTGTCGCCGGCACTCTGCAGGACGCTGCGATCAACGCCGGCAAGCCTGCCCTCACGGTCGAGCTCTCGGGGGGCTACGTGTGGGAGGAACCGTCGGCACGCGCGGGCGTGCTTAATGTGATGAAGGTCCTCGGCATGCTGGACGGTGCCCCGGAGCCGCAGACGGATGTTCGTGTGATCCCTGGGCGGCTGACGAACCGGCACTATCTCGTGTGCGACACGGGCGGGTTCGTCCGGCCGCTGCATGCGGTCGGGGCGAAGGTGCGCGAGGGCGATCCGGTGGCGGTGTTGTACGGTATGTTCGGCACGGCCGCGGAGACGGTCGCGAGCCCGATCGACGGCTGGATCGTCACATACCCGGCAACCGGCACCCGCACCGTCGTAAACGGAGACATCGTGGCGTTCGTCTTTGGCACGTCGAAGATCCCTGAACGCCTCGGGTGCGGGTTTCAGATGAGCGACACGATCCGCTCGCGCAGCTCGCGGACTGCGTCCGCAACCTCGGCGGCGCGCACCGGTCGCTCGCGGCCGCTGTTCGAGCCCAGCATCCGAATCAGCGCTTCGCGCATGTACGATCGAAAGCCGGGAGGCTGTGCGTCAAGCGCGGCATGGAGGGCCAGCTGCGCCTTGTCGGACCACACCGCCTCCCAGCGGTTGCGTTCGGGGCCGAACGAAAACGCCAACGCCGGGGACCGGGGCCCACGCCGCCGCGCAGAGGTTCCCTCCGTGTCCACCGCAACCCCGCTCAACACGACGCCGTAGTCGCGCACCGCCGCCTCGAGCGTCACGAGGCCGCGGCGGACGTCGCGTGCCACCGCGTCGGGGTCTCGCTCAAACGGATCGCCGTACCCCCCCCCGCCCTGCGAATAGAACGCGACGGTCTCGCCAGGCTGCAACAGCAGCTCGTCGATCTTGCCGGTGTCGCGCGACTCGCTGCCCTCACTCGTGACCGTCGCGTGGCCGAGCACGCCAGGCGCCCCGCCGAGCCGCCCCCAGGGACGAAACTGGATCCGCTCCATCCCACGCGCCGTGAGCACCGTGTCCGGCGACAGGACGCGCAGCGCCAGCTCGATGCCCATCCCGCCGCGATATCGGCCCGGCCCGCCGGAGTCCGGCCGCAGGCCGTAGCGTTCGATCAGGATGGGCATGTCGGTTTCCAGCGTCTCGGCCGGGACGTTTCGAAGGAATCCCACACAGAAGTCCATGCCGTCGATCCCGTCGCGCATCGGACGCCCGCCCGACCCGCCGACGATCGGCTGAATTACCCCCACCCGCTGGCCGCCGGTACGCGGATCGTACATCGCGAGCAGCACGACGCAGGCCTGCCCGGCCCCGGCTGCCGGGATCTCGGACGGCAACGCCTGCCCGAGCAACCCCAGCATGACGTCCATGATCCGGATCATCGTGGCGGCCCGGACGCCGACCGCTGCGGGCGGCTGCGGGTTCAGCATGCTCCCGCGAGGCGCGTGCGTATGCACGGGCCGCACCAGGCCGCTGTTGTACGGGATGCCGCGATCGCGCGTACGGAAGTATCGGCAGATCGTCGGGACGAACATCGCGTGGGCCTTCTGGTCGAGCGACGGCAGGTTGAACGCGCCGCGGACCTGGTGGTCCGTGCCGGTGAAGTCGAGGAAGAGCTCGCTGCCGCGGACCTCCATGCGGCAGCGCAGGCGCATCGGCGCACCGCCCCACGCGTCGCCCTCAAGGTAGTCCCAAAACTCGTACACGCCGTCCGGAATCTCTTCGATAAACTGCCGGGCGCGCCGCTCGGCCCAGTCCAGCACGCCCACGATGCCGGCCTCGACGCGGTCGAAGCCGTACCGGTCAACCAGTTGCTGCATGCGGCGTTCCGCGGTTACGACACACGCCAGCAGCGCCTTGAGATCGCCCCAGTTCTGAGTCGGGATCCGGCAGTTGTCGAGCACGAGGCGCAGGATCGCCGCGTTGAGGGCGCCGCGTTCGTAGAGCTTGACCGGGCGCAGGCGGAAGCCCTCTTGAAAGATGTCGTAGCAGGTCGGCGAGATGCTCCCGGGGACCTTCCCTCCGACGTCGGAGCTGTGGACGAAGCAGCTCGCGAAGCACAGCAGGCGGCCATCGGCGAAGATCGGCACAATGAGGTACAGATCGGCGAGGTGCGTCACGAGCCCACCGGTCGTGTACGGATCGTTCGTCAGGACGACGTCGCCCGGGGCCCAGTCCGGAAACGCCTCGATGACGCCGCGGTGCGGTTTGCCGGGGTTGTTCGTGGTCCCAATGGTCAGCGGCGCCGCGAACACCTCGCCCTCGCGTGTCACCAGCGTCGCGCTGAAATCCCCGGTCTCCTTGACGAACACCGTGAACCCGGTCCGCAGCACGGTCGAGGCCATTTCCTCGGTGACCGCCTGGAAGCGGTTGTGGAGTATCTCGAGCAGCACGCGGTCGACTGAGGACCCCTCCGTCATGAGCGGGCGGGTGCCGGACCTTCGGCGCGCTCCACGCCACCCATGCGCGCGTGGAGCGCGCGCACGATCTCGGCGATCCCCTCGGGCGCGGGGCAGTGCCCCCGGGCGGCCCGCGCGTCGACCTCACGCATTGTCCGGTTTTTGAGGTAGTTACGCAGCGAGAGCGGATACGCCATCAAGCTGCGGTTCAACGCCAGCTGCATCGCATCGGACCACACGGCCTCGAAGGCTTCCCGCTCCGGACCAAAGGCGTACTCGGTCTGGCGCGTCGCCCGGAGCGATCGGAGCGCGCTGGTGGCCGCCGCGTCGACCTGCCCGTCCCGAAGCGCGACCCCGTAGTCCGCTCGCGCTGATGCCGTGGAGACGAGACCCCGGCGCACATCCGACTCCACGAGCGCCGGATCCCGAGCGAAGGGATCACCGTAACCGCCGCCCCCCTGTGACGCGAACGTCACCGTGTCGCCTGGCTGGAGTAGCAGCTCGTCGATGCGCCCAGTCGGCGTCTCGTCGGCGGTGCCCTCGTTCTTAACCGCAGTACCGGGCTTGCCGGGGAGACCACCCAACCGGCCCCAGGGCCTGAACTGCATGCGTTCCATGCCCCGCGCAGTCATGACGGTGTCGGGAGCGAAGATGCGCACCATGAGCTCGATCCCGCAGCCGCCTCGATAGCGACCGGGGCCCCCGGAGTCGGGCCGCAGGCCATACCGCTCGATCAGAATCGGCATGTCCGTTTCCAGCGTTTCGGCCGGGACGTTTCGAAGGTAGCCGACGGCGAAGTCCATGCCGTCGATCCCGTCACGCATCGGCCGCCCGCCGGAGCCGCCGCAAATTGGCTGGACCACGCCGACCAAGTGCTTGCCCGTCCGGACGTCCGCCATCGCGAGCAGCACGATACACGCCTGCCCCGCACCGGCGGCAGGCAGTCGTTCCGGCTGTGCTTGGCTCAGAACCCCAATGACAACGTCCATCAACCGGATGAACGTGGCCGCCCGCACACCCACGGCCGCGGGCGGCTCGGGGTTGAGGAGGCTGCCGAGCGGCGCGTGGTTCGTGACCATCCTCACCATCCCGGTGTTCCACGGCACCGACGGGTCCAGCGTGCGGAAGTACCGCACGAGGGACGGCACCAGCATGAAATGCCCCTGCTGGTTGCACGATGGCAGGTTGAACGCCGCGCGGACCTGAGGATCGGTGCCCTCGAAATCCATGAACAACTCGTCACCGTGGACGACCAGTCGGCACCGCAGCCGGATCGGATATCCGCCGTCAAGGGCATCCAGGTAGTCCCAAAATGTGTATTCACCGTCCGGGATCTCCCGAATCATCGCGCGCACGAGGCGCTCCGCGTACCCCATCAGATCCTCGATCCCTTGCTCCACCTGCTCGATGCCGTAGCGGGCCACGAGCTCGTGAAGGCGGCGTTCGCCGGTGTTGAGCGACGCCATAAGCGCCTGGAGGTCGCCCAAGTTCTGCTCGGGAATCCGGCAGTTGTCGAGGAAGATGTTGAGGATCTGCTGGTTGAGCTGGCCGCGGTCGTACAGCTTCACGGGCGCGATCCGCACGCCCTCCTGAAAGATGTCGTAGCTCGTCGGCGTGATGCTGCCCGGCACCTTGCCGCCGACGTCGGAGGAATGGACGAAGCTACATCCGAACGCGATGATCCGGCCGTCGGCGAAAATCGGCTTCACCAGGTACACATCGGCGAGGTGCGTTGAGAGGCCGGCGGTCGCATACGGATCGTTCGCGATGACGATGTCGCCCTCGTGCCACTCGGGAATCGCGGAGATCACACCCTGGCCCGGGAGGCCGAGCGACAGGCTCACGCCCGTGGACACCGGCGACCCGAACGTCTCCCCGGACGGCGACAGGAGGCACACGCCGAAGTCTGCTGTCTCCTTGACGAAAACGGTGAAGCCCGTGCGCAGCACGACGTTCGCCATCTCTTCGGAGATCGCCTGAATCCGGTTTTTGAAGATCTCGAGGAACACCGGGTCGGTCGGCATCACCCAACCTCCCCGACGAGGTTCCCGCCGGCGTCCGCGCGCACGCGATAGCCGGGAGGGACGAACGTCGTCGTATCGTACTGCTCGATGATGGCGGGCCCGGCGACCCACCGGTCCGCGCCGACGGCAGAGCGCTGCCGGACCACGGCGTCATGGGTCGCACCGTCGACGAACACCGCCCGCGTTTCCTCCGGGCGCTCGCCGCCGCGCCCCGCCCGCGCCAACAGGCGCGCCACCTTGGACGTCTCCCCAACCACAGTCGCGCGCAGATTGACAAACGTGATCGGCGCCTTGGAGTCGCTCACGCCGAAAATCGAGTGATACAGTTGGTGGAACCGCCGCCCGATCGCGGTCCGGTCGCCGCGTTCGGCAGTCGGCACGGAAACCTCGATTTCAAACGCCTGCCCCTCGTACCGCATGTCGGCGCTGTACAGGACGAAGGACGAGGCGAGTCGGATGCCCTGCGCGCTCTCTTCCGTCAGCCACTGCTGGCCCCGCCGTTCGAGCGCGCCATAGGCGGCCTCGAGATCGCCGTCGGTGAGTTGGTGGTCGCTGCGGTACAGCGTGTGGACAAAGTCGTTCCGGAGATCGGCCACGATGCAGCCGAGGGCGCACAGCGTGCCGGGCGACGGCGGGATCAGCACCTTCCCGATTCCGACCTCCCGGGCGAGAAAGAACGCGTGCGTCGGGCCAGCCCCGCCGTAGGCGAGGAGCGTGAAGTCACGCGGGTCCACGCCCTTCCGCGCCATGAGCGGCGTGAACTGGGCGTACATGTTCGATGTCGTCACGTCGAGAATGGCCTGCGCGACGGAGCGCGACGACAGGGAGATCCCCCGGCCGAGTTCCGTAAGGGCCTGCTCGGCGAGCGACGCTGTCAACGGCATCTGCCCGCCGAGAAACCGGTCCGGGGCGATGATCCCGAGATGCACGTACGCGTCGGTGACCGTCGGCCACCGGCCGCCCCGCCCGTAACACGCCGGTCCGGGGTCGGCACCCGCGCTGCGCGGCCCCACCTTGAGGACGCCTGCCGCGTCCAACCATGCGATCGAACCGCCGCCCGCACCGATCGACGACACGTCGACCGCCGGCATGATCACCGGAAAGTCTCCGACCTGGTTCTCCGTGGAGTACGCGGGCTGGCCGTCGACGACGATCGCCACATCTGCGCTCGTTCCGCCCATGTCGAGTGTCACGATCCCGCCCACGCCGGCGAGGCGCGCTACGTGAGCCGCCCCGATGACACCGGACGCCGGGCCTGACAGGAGTGTCTGCACCGGCTCCTCCGCCGCGCGCGCGGCGGTCATCACCCCGCCGTTCGACTTGGTTGAGAGCACCTGGGCTCGCAGCCCGCGCCGCGCCGAGCCCCGCTCGAGGTTCCGGAAGTACCCGGCCATGCGGGCCCCGATGTACGCGTTCATCACCGCCACCAGGCAGCGCTCATACTCACGCTGTTGCGGCCACAGGTCCGCGCTCGCGCACGCGAAAAGCGTGGGGAACTCGGCGTGGATCAGATCCCGGACCTGATGCTCGTGCTCGGGATTCTTGTACGCGTGCATGAAGCACACCGCGACCGCGGTTACACCATCTGCCTGGAGCCGGCGGATGGCATCGCGCGCCTGCCCGAGGTCGAGCGCGCGGTGCACACGACCGTCGGCAAGCATCCGCTCGTCAATCTCCTGGACCAGGTCGCGCGGCACGAGCGGCAGTGGCTTGTCGCCGTAGAAATCGGTCGTGTTCTCGAGTCGGAGCCGGCGGATCTCGAGGATGTCGCGCAGGCCGCGCGTCACCAGCAGACCCGTCGTGGCGCCGTTCCGCTCGATCAGCGTGTTCACGCCGAGCGTGGTGCCGTGGACGAAGAGCGCGATCTCCTCGGCGGGGACGTCCGCGTGCCGCAGATCCTCCAGGGCGTTGAAAATGGCCTCCTCCGGCGCGCCAGGGATCGAGGGCGTCTTGAGGGTCGCGGCAACCGTGCCAGCCTCGTCCGCGACCATCACATCGGTGAACGTACCCCCGATATCCACGCCGAGCCGATAGCGTCCCACCATCCGATCCGACCTCCTGTCACGACATTTCGCCGCGCCGGGCCGCGGGACGATGCGTTCCACATCGCCAAACCTGCGCCATCAAGCGCCGTGCCCTAGACATCGCTCGCTACGGCTACGTTCGGGACTGGCTCGCGCGCTCTTCAGCCTGCCGCATCCGCGGCCGCCGCGCGGGGCCGATCGATTAGCCGACGCTCATCAACCCGCTGGTGTCCATCTTCGTCGTCAGTCGCTCCCCGCCGCCCTCGCTCACCCGGACGAGATCCTCTACGTGAAAGCGGCCGAGTCCCTTGAACGCGTGCAAGATCTCGACGCACATCAGCATGTTCGGTGCGAGCGTTTCTTCCTCGTATGGATTGAGAATCGGGTATTCGTGCAGCCGAAGACCGAGGCTGTGACCGATCGCATCCATCGAAAACTCGAGACCAAGCTCCTTGCCGACCGCGACGGACTCGCGGTACAGGTCGGATGCACGTCGTCCCGGCTTCATCCGCGCGATCATCTCGCGCTGCAGCGTGATGAGCTTCTGGTACGCGTCGCGCTGCGCCGCGGACGGCTCCCCGACGACCGCCATGCGCCCGAAGTCAGTGTAGTACCCGCGGAAACACCCGACCATATCCAGTCGCATGATCTGACCCGGTCCCACTCGGCTGTCGTCCGGCACGGAGTGAGCGATCATCGTCCGCTCGGGCCCGGAAGCGAAGCTGTAGAAAGGCACCCAGTCGGCACCGCCGGCCAACAGGTTCTGCGCCAGGCGATGGGCAATCGAGCGCTCGGTCTCGCCGGCCTTGGTCGCGCGATACCCGGCCTCGACCGCTGTCTCCCAGACGGCGGCGATCTCCGTCATGTGCCGGATCTCGTTGTTCGTCTTCACCATCCGAGACCGGTCCAACACCGTCTCGGCGTCAAGGATCTCGAGGTGGGGCAGTGCGCGCCGCAGCGCATCGGCATCCCGTCCGGGCAGATATCCCATCTCCACCCAGATCCGCCCGCGATCGAGTCCCCGCTCCTTCAACGCGCGCACTGACCCGTCGATCGGCAGTACCGCGTGCTCGGTGTACGGCACGATCTCATCGATCCACGACTGCGTGCGGGCCGTGTGTTCGACGACCGTGCTCACGACAAAGAAAGGTGTTCCCTCACGCCGGTATACCGCGAACGCGAGCCGATCGCTGATCATTCGCTGGCTGATGATGAACACCCCGGCCAAGTGCTGCACGTTCTCGGGGGAAACCCCGATCACCGCATCCACCCCCGCCGCAGTCATGTCCTGCCGCAATCCAGTTTCGAGATACTGACGCTTCGTCACGCTCGACCTCCTCGCCCGCGATATTCCCCGATCCCGAGCTCCTCGATCGCAGCCCGCGCTATCCTCGCCGCGACGCGCATCCCACCGGCGCATCCGCCCCGGGCCCTGCCCCGGCTCGGCGGGATGGCCGGAGCCACATCGCGTGCCGACCGCGGAGCCGAGCACCGACGCCGCAGGCGATCCGTAACCGCAGGATCAACCACGCTCCTCGGATTCGCGCCAGGGTGCATCGCCGCCTGCTCAAATGGTCCGCCGATGTCGAGCACGCGCGCCACCCTCGCGCGACGCTCGGATCCCGCTCCTCCGTGTTACTCTCAGAATCGGCCTCAAGCAACCAAAGATCATTGGGGCTGCTCAAGGCGTCGACAGAATTTTTTTCAGATAGTACTTCTTGTGGCAAATAGGGTATCCGTCGAGTACACCGATTTCCTGATAACCGAGTTTCTTGTAAAAGCTAGGTCCCTGGAAACTATGTGTCTCAAGCGTGGCGATGTTGCAACCTCTGGCAATTGCTTCGTGCTCGGCTGCGCGCATCAGTTTCGATCCAAGCCCTGTTCCTCGGAAGTCCGCCCGTACCCACACGAATCTTATATCGAGACAGCCCCCCCAGGTGTACGCGTAGATTCCAGCGATCATCTGCCCCGCGGAATCCCGCAGAAAGATCGCGAGCTCCTTGAAGTCATATATCTTCGTTTCGTCGACATTGAAAGTATCGATGCGGTCCTTGAGATATTCGACGTCCTGGTTATCGGGACTAATATCAATCCGGAATTGATGTTGATCCATGATTGTACCCCATGGGGCTCTCTATGTGCGCTGGAGTCTAAACTTCCAGCCCCAGGGGATATGTTACGCTAGGAGAATCTGTTTTGTTGGTAACTCCCAAAATCGAGCCCCCGCTACCAGAATTACCAGTAAGTCCGGGGAGGGCCTTCTCTAAACGGAGGAGGCCTTCCACGTTTCCACGGAGTTCTGCGACCAGTCCCTCAGAAGTCGGCCGGAGGACGATCTCTCCGAGGAGATCCCGTAGAAGGCCTCTGGAGCGGCTTAGATCGCGTCCCAGGACCTCATCGAGTTCCTGGATCATCTCTGGTAAGATCATGCCTACCAGGGCGTCTATGGGCGGAGGTACCTGGAGGCGGCGCTCAAGGTGTTGTATCCGAGCCTCGACCTCTACGAGCATCTCCCTGGTGATGGCGCTAATCAGCCCCCGCCGGATTGCGTCCTTGATTGCAACCCGTTCCTGCAGCGCTTGGCTGAGTTCTTGTTCAACCGTGTGGCGGCTGGCATGCTGGTCATGTTTCTGCCGGCTCAGCCGTTTCAGTTCTTCCTGAACACGGCGCGTGAGGTAGTCTACCGCCTCCGGGGTAAAGAGCTCCTCCTGAATCGCCCGCAGTAACCGCTGTTCAATCCGGGCACGCAGGACGACCTTACCGTTCGCGCAGATTGCCGGCCCGCGATTCGTGTGGAACGAGCACCCATAATAGTTGCTGTTGTAGATAATGTCTGCCACGATCCGCCGATAACCGGTGACATAGGGGCTGCCATGCGCGTCGAACTTAGAAGGATCTAAGACCGGTTCTGTATGATACCCGTACGTCCGACCACCAGCGCTGAAACCACTGTTCGCCGGGACTGCAGACCCACCTCGGGACCTCCGAATAATCGGTGGTCGTCTTCCGAGGAGGGTTTATCCATATGGCCTGATCATAACAGGGGCATTACACTACCTCGTGCGGGGAACGATAGCGCAAGAGGGCACCGATGCCATCGGTGAGTTGGGAAGACGTCGACGGTCCGACAGCCTCGATCCCGGTCCCATGCCGCCGGGCCACGGTCGGGAGCATCTGCCGGAGCGGCGCGCGGTCGACCGCCCCGCCGCAGCCGGGGCAGGTCCCGATCGGTGTTGTGCTCAGGTACTGGCACTGCGTGCATTGCCAGATGTCGCCTTCGAGATCGCGGGCCACAACCAGGGTTTTGACTTCCCCCTGCATGAGGGACCTAAACGTGGCCGCCCGTCCGACCACCGCTCCCTCATTTGCCGCGACCCGGGCCAACAGGTCCGCTACCAACCCAGACTCTCGTCGGTGGTGGTCGGCGAGGGCTACAGGAAGCGTGCGTTCCTGGACCTCGGCGAGGGTGGCATAAGAAGGCAGCGGCACGGTCTCGATCACCTGCGCTCGGACTGCGTCCGGGAGAAGCTTACGCACGGTGGTGGCCGCCTCCTCGGGGCCTCCGATGATCACACGGTCGATGTGGCGGTCAACCAGTGCTCGCGCCGTAGCCTGTGCAACCCCCTGCCAGAACTGCCGCCGGTGCTCGTCGACCCTTGCGTCAAACGTGTCGGCTTGGGCCCCGCGGCCGACGCCAGCACCGATCCGCCGCGTGTACGTGTCCGACCGCCCGGATTTGAAACGCCAGTCCCGGGTGTCCAGCTCCAGCGTCTCATCCTCGACCACCGTCGTCCGCCCCAGATAGGCCACGGCGATCCGCGCATGCTCCAGGTAGACGGCGACGATGGCGTACGCTTTGTACTCACTCGTTGCCCAGAGCAGAGGCGTGAGGTCGGGCCGTCCAAACTGCACACGGTTTGGAAGTGGAAATGGCAAGGAGTATTCGCGCCAGAGCTTTGGCGCCGCGAAGATGGCTAACCCCCGACCGCGCGCGGGAGCCGTGCCGATATATGCCAGCACTTTGCGCCCCGTCCGGAGCGCCCCGCCGCGATCGGGTCCAACAATGCCGGCAAGGGTCTGACGCATGGCCTGGCGCAGCCAGATGCGATACGCGGGATTCGAAATCTGATGCTCGGGTTTGGTCGGATCCACGTCAAGCGAGATGGAGAAGACGTCCTGACGGGCAACGCCCATCAGATCTTCGAGCTCCTCGACATCGATCATGATACCATCTCCTCGGCGGAGACCTCAGCATCCCGTATCGTGTGGAAGGCATCGCCTCTCCGTGAAGCTTGAACTGGTGGGTCACCGCGCAGTTGAGCTGTCACCGCCGCTTCGGGTACACGATTTCCTCGCCCGGCCGGATGTGGACCAAGAAGAAGTTCTTGCACCGCGGCATCCCCGTCGTGGGGTCCTGACCTTTCCCCGCCCGCATGCCAGCTCCGCGAGAACCACCACTACCGGATTCCGCTTTGGGCTGGTAAACACAGCGTCCTCCTCGTAAACTGTACCAGTCGGGCGACAAGAGGGGGAGATCACTCCACACTTGCCGCCCGATTGACCCAACCGAAGCTCCCTGCGCCCCGCCTGTCGGACTTAGATTTCTCGTTCTATGATGAGCTGATCCCGGACGGCGCTCACCCCAGGGGCATGGGCGGCGGATTCGACGACCGCTTGCTTCTCTTGCCACGAGTGAACTCGTCCCGACAGCGTGACCTCTCTGCCTTGTACCTTCACGACGATGCGTTTAGCCTCATGCTCCGCCCGACGCGCCAGGGCGTGCTCGATGGTTTCGCGGACCTTTTCAGGACCAGGATGCTCGAGTGGCAATACGCCGATGTTGTTAATCACGCCCACTACGCCGGACAACTTCGAGACCGCACGATGCGCTTCGTCGCACTGGGTCCATCGGTCCACGGTTCCCGTCAGCGTGACCATACCATTGGACACGGTCGACTGAATCCGCTCGTGCGGCACAAAGACATTCCACTCCAGCGCCTGC